>JBATDH010000226.1:0-5399 GCA_049663365.1 Albidovulum sp.
TTCAAGTATTTTCACAGCAGCCCCGATATCATCCGCCTGGCAGTGATGATGTATTTGCGGTTCCCGCTGTCGCTTCGCAATGTGGAGGATTTGCTGCACGAGCGGGGCATCGATGTATGCCACGAAATCGTGCGGTTCTGGTGGCACCGCTTCGGTCCTATGTTTGCCGCTGAGATCCGCAAGCGCCGGGTAGAAGGGTTACGGTCGAGCCATTGGCGCTGGCATTTGGATGAAGTTTTCGTGAAGATCAACGCAGAGCAGCACTATCTCTGGCGGGCTGTCGACCAAGAGGGCGAGGTACTTGAGAGCTTCGTGACCAAGAGGCGCAACAAGAAAGCCGCCTTGAAATTCCTGAGGAAATCGCTGAAACGACATGGTCGTGCCGAGGTGATTGTCACAGACAAACTGCGTTCCTACGGCGCGGCCCTGCGCGACCTCGGGATCGCAGACCGCCAGGAAACCGGCCGATGGATGAACAACCGGGCGGAGAATTCGCACCTGCCGTTCCGAAGACGGGAGCGGGCCATGCTCCGTTTCCGCCGGATGCGAACATTGCAGAAGTTCGCCGCCGTCCACGCCTCGGTCTGCAACCATTTCAATCAGGAGCGCAGCCTCAATACCCGCGCCAACGTCAAGACGAACCGCACCGCTGCTCTTGCCGAGTGGCGCCAACTTGGTGCGGCATAAGGGACAGCCATCCTGCCCTTGGTGAGACCGGTTCGCATTCGTCTGATGTGGACGGCTCCACCCGAACGGCATCGCAATGTGCCATGCTGGTGCTGTGTGACAGCCAACAAAGGAAGGAGCCAATGGTATGGACCCCGCCGCCCCGGCGTGGGTGAATGGTCGAACGTCAAGGAGCGCAAGGGAGGAGAGTTATGCAAATCATTCGAGTCGGCCTGGACCTGGCCAAACATGTGTTTGAGGTTCACGCAGTCGACGCTGGGGACAGTGTCGTCCTGCGCAAGACGCTGCGGCGGGACGCGGTGGCTCAGTTCTTCTCTGAGTTGCCGGCATGCGTCGTCGGGATGGAGGCGTGCAGTGGTGCGCACTACTGGGCGAAGGTTCTCGCCGATCTTGGGCATGAGGTGCGCCTGATCGCTCCTCAGTTCGTGAAGCCATATGTGAAGTCGAACAAGAACGACCGCAACGATGCCGAAGCGATTTGCGAGGCTGTGGGTCGGCCAGCCATGCGGTTCGTGCCGGTGAAATCGTCCGACCGACTGGCGATTTGGGCGGTCCACCGGATCCGCCAGAGACTGGTTGGCGATCGGACTCGACTTGTGAACCAGATCCGCGGGCTTCTGGCAGAGCATGGTGTCGTGATCGCTCGGGACATCACCCGGTTGCGGCACGCGCTGGTGCAGATCGCTGAGGGATCGGAGCCCGGCTCGAACGACCTGCTCCGCAGCCTCGTGGGTGAAATGAAGACCGAGCTGGCCGAAATGGATCGGCGGCTTGCGGGTTACAACCGAAGGATCCGGGACCTGTTCCGCAGCAACGAGATGTGCCAGCGCATCGGCAAGATCGAGGGCATCGGGCCGATCACCGCGACGGCGTTGGTTGCCGCGGTTGGCGACAGGAGCTGCTTCAAGAATGGTCGTCAGTTCGCGGCCTGGCTGGGGCTGGTGCCACGACAACAGTCGAGCGGCGGCAAGGCCCGGCTGCTCGGCATCAGCAAACGGGGCGACCGATACCTGCGCACGCTGATGATCCACGGCGCCCGCGCGGTGCTTGGCAAAGCCGGAGGCAAACAGGATCCGAGAAGCCGGTGGATCGGGCAGTTGCGTGAGCGCAGGCATCCGAATGTCGTGTCGGTCGCACTGGCCAACAAGAACGCCCGGATCGTCTGGTCGATGCTGGCGCGAGACGAGGACTACCGTCCGGGGCAGAGCGCTGCCGAAATCTGAGGAAGCAAGACAGAGGTATCTGAACGCGCGCAAGCGCATTCCCCGAAACGTTGCAACAACTGGCAGGAGATGGTGAAAGGGTCACCCTGATCGCTTCTTGAACCTGATGTGTGGACTGGCAAGGCGAAAGCCGATGCCTTGGAGCCAATGAGCAAGAAGCGCGCGGAAATCCATCGGGGCTCGCGGCGACGATAGACCGGCCGCTCAAAGAAGCCGGATATACGTCTGCAATCGTGATCGCCGAACCAGACCCAGTTAGACTGTTGCAACCAGGCGGGGTCCATATACGCTCCACACATGACAGCGCCGTCCGCGACGATCGCGTCGTTCTCAGCATCTGTCCAATCGCCGGAACTCATGGTGCCAGGCTATGCTGCCGTCGGCGAACCTGTCATCGGAAAAGGGTGGAATCGGCCCCGGTTTGTAAACCGGCCTGTAAACCACGCCCTCAGATTTCAGCTAAGTTATGGAGGCGGGTACCGGAATCGAACCGGTCTTCACGGATTTGCAATCCGCTGCGTAACCTCTCCGCCAACCCGCCGGAATGTCTGGTCCGATTATACTATGGAAATACCGTTCGCAAGTCGTTAGCGAAGCCCATGGCTATTGCACCTGAACCCGAGGTCTTCCCGTTGCTCATCCCGGCATTCTATGGCAAGACGAAGCCTAGCTGCATATCCAGACGCAAGAGTTGACATCATGACCGATTTCGCTGCCCGCCGTACGATGATGGTTGATACGCAGGTTCGCCCCAATGATGTCACGAAATTCCCCATCATCGAGGCCATGCTGAGCGTGCGGCGCGAGGCTTTCGTGCCCGCGATGCGCCGCGAAGCGGCCTATGTCGGCGAAAACATCGACATCGGGGCAGGGCGGGTGATGCTGGAGGCCAGAACATTGGCCAAGATGCTCGACGCGCTCGATATTCAGCCGACGGATGTTGTGCTCGATATCGGCTGCGGGCTGGGGTATTCGACAGCCATTCTTGCCAGATTGGCCGAAGCCGTGGTGGCGGTGGAAGAAGATGCGGCGCTTGCGGCGCAGGCCCAGACGCGCCTATCGGACGAGGGTGCCGACAATGCGGCCGTCATCGAGGGCGCGCTGGCTGTAGGGGCCCCCAAACACAGCCCCTATGACGCCATCGCGATCGAGGGGGCTGCGGAACAGGTTCCAACGGGTATTCTGGATCAACTGAAGGAAGGTGGCCGCATCGCCTGTCTCTTCATGGATGGTGCGCTGGGTATGTGCCGGATCGGGCATAAGATTGACGGTCGCGTAACTTGGCGCTTTTCTTTCAACGCCTCTGCGCCGATATTGCCGGGGTTCGCCCGGCAGGATAGCTTTACGCTTTGACGCTTTCGATGGGCGCGTATCTGCGCGGCTTGGGAAGTGGCAGAGTGCTGGGGCGACAGGGATTTGCCATGGGGATTCTGGCGATGAGATTTTTTCTGGTCAGGTTGATTTTCTTTATCGGCCTTGGGGTGATCGGCGTACTGGCAGCACCTTCTGCGCGTGCAGAGACGCTCGCCGATGCGCTGATCTCGGCTTACAAGAATTCCAACATACTTGACCAGAACCGCGCCGTATTGCGCGCAGCGGATGAGGATGTGGCCACAGCCGTGTCGGCGATGCGCCCTGTGCTGCAATGGGTGATCAATTCCGGCTATTCGAGAACGCCGACAACATCGGGTTTCGCGGCATCGCTGAGCCTGAGCGGAGAGGTGGTGCTGTTTGACTTCGGCCGCAACCAGATCGGTGTCGATATTGCCAAGGAATCCGTACTGGCGACCCGTGAGGCACTGATCTCGGTCGAACAGAATATCCTGCTGGATGCCGTTGACGCCTATTTTTCCGTGCGTCGGGCGCTTGAGAATGTGGCGATCAACCAAAACTCGGTGCGGGTCATCGGGGAAACATTGCGCGCCACACAAGATCAGTTCGAAGTGGGTGAGGTGACGCGCACCGATGTGGCGCTGGCCGAGGCGCAACTGGCATCGGCACGGGCAGGGCTGGCCAGTGCGCAGGGCCAGTTGGCGGCCGCCCGTGAACTCTACAAGGCGACAACCGGGCATTATCCCGGACCTCTGGCCGTGGCACCGCGCGCGCCGGCGCTACCGGCAAGTGTCGATGCCGCAATGGCGCTGGCGCAGCGCAATCACCCCAGCATTCACCAGGCGCAGCGGCAGGTCACGATTTCCGAGCTGCAAATCACGGCGGCAGCGCTTGCGCGCAAGCCCGCTTTGAAGGCGACGGCGTCGGCAGGGCTGAGCGATGGCGGCAGTGAGACGGCCTCTGTGGGCCTGCAAATGTCGCAGACCATCTATGCAGGCGGGCGCCTTTCTGCGGCGCATCGCAAGGCCATCGCCGGACGCGATGCTGCGCGGGCGAACCTGTTGCAGACGGCGGTGCAGATTGCCCAAGGGGTCGGCAATGCCTGGGCCAATATCGAAGTGTTCCGCGCCCAGATTACCGCAACTGAACAACAGATCCGCGCAGCCACCGTTGCCTATAGCGGTGTGCAGGAGGAAGCCAAGCTGGGCGCGCGCACGACGCTTGATGTGCTGAATGCCGAACAATCCTTGCTTGATGCGCAAGCCAGCCGCATTGATGCGGAAGCCCAGTTGCAGGTAGCAATTTATTCGCTTTTGTCGGCTATGGGTCTTTTGACGGTAGATCATCTAAATCTTGGCATTCCGACCTATGACCCTGCGGCCTATTACGAAGCGGTGAAATCCGCGCCTGCGACATCGGTGCAGGGCAAAAGCCTTGACCGGGTGTTGCAAGCCATAGGAAAGTGACGATGTTGGGTTTGGCGGTCGGTTTTCGGACGCATGATGCCGTAGGGAAAAAAAGAGTTTCAGGAAAAGCATATGTCAAGCTCCCAACCCAATTTAGCAATGCAAGATGTGCTTTCTTCGATCAGGCGTCTGGTGTCGGAAGACCAGCGCACTGAACCGCGACGCGATCGTGACATTCCCGACGCGCAGGATGAGGCTGCGAATTTCGACGGCAAATTTGTCCTGACGGATGCCCTGCGGGTGGCCGAACCGGTCGACCCAGCTTCGAATGTTGCCGATCCGCTGAATTCAAATGCGGAAGGTACTGAAAATGTCGCCGCGGAGGTCTGGAATGATGATGACGATGCATCGGCCATGGTTGAAGAAACCAGCGAAAGAAACATTGGCGCATCGCTGGAAGACACCATAGCCGAGCTGGAGGCCGCTGTTGCCGGAAGTGACGAGGCTTTTGAACCGGATGGCAGCGAAGTAAAGCGCGCGGATTTGTCGTCCGATGGCCATGAAGATGTTCCGGAGTTCAGCTTTGCGGTAGATGCGGCCGAAGGCGACTTGGCCGTTGAGACGGGCCCCGAAAGCCCGGATGCAGGAATTGGGGATGTTCGTGAAGGAGCGGATTCCGGCAAGGATGTGGCAGACGATTTTCACGATGATCTTGCCAGTGTCGAAGTCGCACATGACGAAAACGATACGT
>JBATDH010000227.1:0-13828 GCA_049663365.1 Albidovulum sp.
GTCCGGGGGCAGCGCCCCCGGTTCTGCCCCTCAGAAATCCAGATCGGCATAGTGCTGGGGCGGCGGAAACCCCGGCACCTGATCGGCCAGCAAGGACCGGAACGAGGGCCGCGACTTGATCTTGGCATACCAGTCCTTCACATTGGCCGACCGGTTCCAGTCCACATCCGAAATATAGTCCAGACACGACAGATGCGCCGCAGCGGCAAAATCGGCCAGCGTCATCTCATTGCCCGCCAGCCAGCGGCGCTGATCCAGAAGCCCGGTCATGTAATCGAGATGGAACTTGATCCGCGCGGCCCCGGATTTGACATTCTTGCTGTCGGGATAGCCCTGCCCCATCACCTTCTTGTTGATCCGTTCATAGACCAGCTTCGATGTCACCTCATCGTTGAACTGATCATCGAACCAGGCGCAAAGCCTGCGCACCTCATAGCGCCCTTTGGCGTCCTTCGGCATCAATCGCGGCTCGGGCACGGTTTCATCGAGATATTCGCAGATCGCCTGGCTTTCCGACATGCTCTGGCCGTCGAGCTTGATCACCGGAATTTTCCCCGCCGGATTGCGGCGCAGAAATTCCGCGCCCTGTTCCCAGTATTTCTCCTCGACCAGCTCCACCTCGATCCTTTTCTCCGCCAGGGTCAGACGCACCTTGCGGCAAAAAGGCGATAGCGGAACATGGTAAAGACGCGTCATGGGGTCAGGCTCTCGGATGGTTCTGGTTCCCGTGATACCTGCGCGGGGGCGGGCGTTCAATCCTCGAAACAGGCGGCGCGGCCATCGGCCTTGATGGTTTCGGCCCCCTGAATGATCGCAGCCGCGCGTTTGCGCAGATAGCCGCTGGGTTTGGCGGGGTTCCGGCCTTTGGGGTCGGGCAGGGCAGCGGCGATCAGGGCGGCCTGTTTGGCGCTCAGCTTGGCCGCGCTGGTGCCGAAATAGGTCTGCGCCGCCGCCTCGACCCCGAAAACACCTTTGCCGGTCTCGGCCACATTCAGGTAAACCTCGACAATCCGCCGCTTGGTCCAGACCAGCTCCACCACCGGGGTCAATACCGCCTCCATCGCCTTGCGCAGCCAGCTTCGCCCCTGCCAGAGAAAGACATTCTTGACCACCTGCTGCGTCACGGTCGAGGCCCCGCGATTGGCCCCCTCCTCCAGCGCCGCCTTGATCGCCTTGATGTCAAACCCCCAGTGCAGGCAGAAATTGGCGTCCTCGGCGGCCACCACCGAACGGGCCATATCCGGGGCCATGTCTTCCAGGTCAACCCAGTCGCGCGCAACCCCGCCCAACCGGTAACTCTCGGACAGGATGTAGTAATTCGTCGGTGGATTGACAAAGGCATAAAGCAGGATCAGCGCCGGGAAAAACACCGCCACCGCCATAACCCCGCGCCGAAACCAGCGCCAGAGATGGGTGAAAGGCAGTTGCCGAAATCCGCCGCGCCGCACCGCTGCGGTACGCTTTCTGGTGGTTCCTGCCGATGTCTTTCTGCCCGTCGCCATGGGCAGAGCATAGCCATGCCCGACCGCCTGCGGTCAAGGCTCGGGCGGCAGTTATCTGCAACAAGCTCGGGGTATGGCACCCCGGTCACGCCGCCAGAAAAATCCGCGCTTCGCGTCCCTTTACCTCGGGTCGTGCCAGCGGAATGATGCCTTCGGCACCCGCCAGCGGAAGGTCGGGGAAAATCGCCATGATTTCGCGGCGCAGGGCATCGTCGCGCGCCAGCAGAATGCTGCCGGGGTGAAAGCTTTCGCTCGGCGCGCCATTGGCGAAAACGATCTCGTGCCGGTCAAACAGCAGATGCAGGTAAGTGACCTCGGTCTGTTCCTGGCAGGTGACGCCGGGCGAACCGATCAGATGCTTGGCGGCAACCAGCACCTCGTCCTGGCCAAAATAAAGTTCCGCCAGCGCGCCGCGCAGCAGCATCCGGTGTTGCGGCGACACCAGCAGAACCGCGTCATTGCCAAGGGCCCCTACCGCGAACCGGACCGGTGCCAGATCGCTCGTGGCAGGCACCCGACGCTGGCCGATCCAGCGCAGCACCTGCGGCCCGTGATCCAGCGTTTCGACCAGATCGCCGGGGGCAAGCGTTTCGACGGCGACAGTGCCGCCCGGCACTGCGATCAATGTGCCTGCCGTGAAACAGGGCGGGCCCAGCGCCGTGGTCGTCACCGAAACGTTGGCGGATCCCGTCGACACCGTACTGACAAAGGTTGCCGGATCGAGATTGGTCCCGTCGGTCGGCGAGAAGAACCGCCGCCCGTCGGCCAGATAGAACGTTGCGCCAGAAATATTCTGGGTCACACCATTCATCGTGACCCTGATCGTATCGAAATAGATCGCCGTGATGTCGGTCCCGTCGATCCGGTCGCCGTTGGCGGCGGTGGTGCCTGCACTGGACAGCGTGTTGATGCTGCCCGATCCGGCGACGTTGCTTACCTGAAGATATTGCTGGGTAATCGTCGTCCCGCCCGGAGGCGGGCTGAACGGGTCCATCGCATAGAACTGTTCCATAAAGGTCGGCATCACCCGGCTCCGAATCGTAACTCAACCATGCCCGTCATGAAAATGCGGGCCGTGTCGCAGATGCCTAACAAGAAATTACGCCGGAAATACGACGGCCGCGCCGGAAATATCCAGAAATTCATGCCCGCCAGGGCAACCTCGACGTCAGGCCCGCAGCAACCGCGCCTCGGCGCCGGTCAGACAGGGCAGAGCCGTTTGGCCATCCGCCCCATCCGCAAGCTCGGGAAACAGCGCTTGCAACTCGGTCTCCTGCGCGGCGATCTCACGGGCATAGTCGCCGCCGATAAAGAAGCTTTCGGTTGGCGACCCTTCGGCAAAGATGATTTCATGCCGGTCAAACAGCAGGTGGATATAGGTGATCTCTCCGCCGGGAATTTCGGCAATGCCTTCCAGGGCAACCAGATGCTTGGCCGCCACCAGCACCTCGGTCTGGCCGTAGAAAAGCTCCGCCTGCCAGCCGGAAATCAGCATCCGGTGCTGCGGCGACACGACAAGATCACGCGCATTGCCCAACGCCCCGGCCCCGATACGGATCGGGGCAAACGCGCCCAATGCGGGCACGGTGCGGCGACCGGCCCAGCGCACCGCCTGTGCGCCGTGATCACGGGTGCTCACCAGATCACCGGCGGCAATCTCCTCGACCGGGCGCGGCCCCGTCGGCGTGTCTATATGCGTCCCCGGCGTGAAACAAGGCGCACCGTTGATGGTGATCGTGACAACCTGCGTGTCCGAACCGCCCCCATCAGTAAGCCGGACAGTGAACGTATCAATCAGCGTGTCGCCGATATCGAGCGCGACCACCGCCGGATTGCTGTCATCAAGGTCATAGGACCATACGCCCGTGGTCGGATTGATTGTTGCCGTGCCATAGGTTCCGACAACGGTGATCGACCAGGCATCCGTCGGATACCAGGGATTGGAATCGTCAAGGTTGCCGCCGATAATCGCGCCCGTTCCCTCGGTCACCGAACCGGTTGACGTGCCGATGATATTGGGGGCACCCATCGTTCAGGCCGCCTTCAGGATTTTGGCGAAACGCGCCACATTGTACATTTTCTGGACGATCGGCTCGGTCGGTGACAGCCGCATCCATTCGACGATCCGGTAGCCTTCGCCGTCCGCATCATGCCATAGCGCGCGCAACCGGTCGAGCTTTGGATTGCGGGTCAATTGCTCCACCATCTGGTCGAAATGGCCAAAAGGGGCGACAAAATCAACCAGCCAGATCGACGCGCCGGTATTCCAGTCCTCGGGGGCCAATGGGCTGTGATCCAGGGCAAAACGCCGTTCGCGAGCCTCGTCAAGACCGGCCCAGGTCACAAAGGCTCGCGGAAATCCGTTGGAGCGGAAAATGTGGTACTGGCCCAGCCGCAGCGCGGGTTCCAATGTCGCCACGGCGGCGGCCAGGCTGCGCGCCCGGTGATGGGCGACCATCGAGGCAAGGTAGAACATCGCCCCGAAATCGGCCAGCGTTTCGACCGACAAATCAAACCAGTCATCCGGAAACGACACAGCATTGCCGTCACCCGGCGGCCTTTGCCGCAGGCTGGCGAAGTGGCGGCGCGTCCGCGCGGCAAAATCGTCGTCCGGTTCCATCGCGATCTGCTCTCGGGTCTTTTTTTCCATTATTACCAAAAATGAGTACCTGTTTTACCCCGGAAATCAGGCATTATTTGGGTATTTTGTAAAAAACTGCCCAACTGTGGGGCTTATGCCGCATTCAAGACAACAGCTTGAAGCAGGATGGGTTCCTCCAAAACCCGCCCTGCTATACGGTTCCCGTCCGCCCCTTTAGGGCGGGTTTTCCTTGCCGGGTCGGAGCCGGAGAATCCGGTCGTTAACGGCGTGAAATCAGCAGGTTGGCTGGTCTGCAAAGCGTCGGCAACCTGTCGGCAAAACGTATGGCAACCTGTCGGGCAGATGGCGGCGCTATTGCGGTCAAGGGATCGGCCGCCGGTTGCGGGGTGTCGAGGGGCCGCTTTGGCACCCTGTCGGCAATGTAACCGCCGGGTGGCGGCTGACCGCTTTTTCCGATGCGGTCAGAAACGAGCGTTTGAGGCAGGGGTGTTTTGACCGTAGGTTATTGTCCGGAGAGAGCGGACCTCGGCGCAGCACGCAGCGAAGGTTTTAAATGAGCCCTTCTTGACCGATGCTGCGGTGCGCTCGAATGGCCGCTTCGCGATTAAACTGCCTAGATTTCATTGAGAAAGCGCAAAGCATTGACCGATCAGGATTAATCGTCGCACTCACTAAATCACTTACCTCTTGCGGTAAGTGACGACTCGGCTTATAGTTACCCCGATGGATAACAATAGCCCTGAACTCAACAGCGTCTTCCTGGCCTTCGCCGATCCCACCCGTCGGGCGGTCCTCCGGCAACTTGGGCAGGGCCCGGCCTCGGTCAGCGACCTGTCGGCCCCGTTCGACATGGCCCTGCCGCCGTTCATGAAACACATCCGGACACTGGAGGGCGCGGGCCTGATCACCACCCGCAAGGACGGCCGGGTTCGGACCTGCGAAATCAACCCCACGCGCTACGCTGAAGTGGAGCGGTGGCTCACTGACCAACGCAAGGATTGGGCGTCGCGCTATCGAAAGCTCGACGCGCTTCTTCACACCCTGAAAGGACAGACAGAATGACCGCCGACAATCCCCTCAGTATCACCGCCGACATGCAGACGAACCGGCTGACCATCCGGCGTAGTTTCGATGCCCCCAAGGCGCTTGTCTGGGACTGCTACACCAAGGCGGACCTGCTCGACCAATGGTTCGCCCCCGAGCCGTTGACGGCCCGAACGAAATTCATGGAATTCCGCGAGGGCGGCTACTGGCACTTTGCCATGATCGACGCCGACGGCACCGAATACTGGGCGCGTTTCGATTATGAGGCGATAGATCCGACCGACAGCTATCGCGCGCGGGACGCTTTCAGCGACGAAACAGGTGCTGTGAAAAACGACATGCCGGTTTCGGTCTGGGACGTAACTTTCGAGGAATCCGCCCCCCACACCTTCGTCCAAATCGTGGCGACCTACGAGAGCGCCGAGGCCATGCAGTCGGTCAGGGGCATGGGCATGGAAGAAGGTATGAAATCGACCTTCAACCGGCTCGATAGACTGCTAAAAACCCGCACCGCCAATGCGGAATGAGGATTGCGATCATGCCGACGATCACCGCATTCAAGACCTCCCCGGACAAGGGCGTCGGACTGGCGCGGGACATGCGCGTCCGATGGGCGCTGGAGGAAGTCGGTCAACCTTACGATGTGCGCCTCGTGACGTTCGAAGAAATGAAACAAAGGCCGCATCTCAATCTTCAGCCGTTCGGCCAGATTCCCACCTATGAAGACGGAGATGTATCTCTGTTCGAGTCAGGGGCTATCGTTCTTCATATCGCGTACAACAATGCGGGTCTGCTGCCTGATAATGGGGTGGCACGGGCAAAGGCTTTGAGTTGGATGTTCGCAGCTTTGAACACCGTCGAACCGCCAATCGTGGAACGCGACTACGTGCAGTATTTCGAGGCCGAGAAGAGTTGGCAGGCGGAACGGTTTGCTATGGTCGATGACCGCATCCGAACACGGCTGGACCAACTCGCTGCTTCCATGGGAGAGTCAGCTTGGCTGGCAGGGCCGTTCAGCGCCGCCGATGTTCTGATGGTACACGCGATCCGCAGACTGGAAGGCTCTGGGATACTGGAAGACTACCAAGTGTTCATGAATTACATCGACCGTGCATCAGAACGACCCGCTTACAAGCGAGCTTTCGAGGCACAATACGCTGTTTTCCAGAACGCCGCATCAAGATAAAGCGGACGCTGCTCGGAGCAAAATAGACGGCAGCTCCGTCCCGCACACCGGACGGTGACACGCCCGATTTAGAAGGTCCGCTCCTACGACCCTCGCGGCCAGAGCCCAACCGTTTCTGTCACCCGCAAAAATAGACCCTATAGCGTTTCGCCGGAACAGTCTCTGAATCGAGGTTCAGGGGATGGGCCAGATGACGCGCGTCGAGGTTGACATCCCAAGGATGATGCTGACCCGAACTGGCAAATCAGGTGGATATTGAAGGACGAGACTGCCACATTTGCCGTGAGGAACACCAAGTTCCAGCCCAAAATCCGATGCGGCCCCGTACGGCTTGGTGCCGCGAACAGGGCCGCCCGCGCAAAGCACCCCGCCCGGAACAAGGCGCGCAAGCGCCGCCGGGCAGCGGCTGACCGTCCCTCGGGCAGCCGCTACGTCACCACCAACGCGACGATTGAGGTCGGAGGCCACCAAACCATAAAGCGGCGACCACTGATGTTGCAGCGGCAGCCCACGGTCAGACGCTGCCCACTGTTGCGTTCTGCGCGAGCGTCCGCTTCGTTCCGCACTGCCGCCATTGGCTGGTCTGCACTCAAACGCGGCCAACCAGACAGCACCCCTGCCAGAACCCAACCGTCTCTGTCACCCGTAAAAATCGACCCTATTCCGCCGGAACAGCCTCTGAATCGAGGCTCAGCGGATGGGCCAGATGCACCAGCATTTCCTTCGGGCAGACCTGAATGAAATTGGTCCGTTCCGATTGCCAGTGATGCAGGATCTCGCGGGCCTTGCGGCTGCCGGTCTCGGCGGCATGGCGTTCGATCAGGCCTTTCAACTCGGCTTCCCACTGCGGCACGGTGACGGCGCAGGTGACCAGCGTCTCCAGGTTCATCAACTCTTCTGCGCTGCCGTCCGGGTCATGGACATAGGCCATGCCGCCGGTCATGCCGGCACCGAAATTGGCCCCGATCGCCCCCAAAATCACCGCCACGCCGCCGGTCATGTATTCGCAGCCGTTCGACCCGCAGCCCTCGATCACCACCCTGGCACCCGAATTGCGCACGGCGAACCGTTCGCCCGCGCGGCCTGCGGCAAAAAGATAGCCGTCGGTGGCCCCGTAAAGCACGGTATTGCCGATGATGGTGTTTTTTGATGCCTCCAGCGGCGACACCATCGGCGGGCGCACCACGATCACCCCTCCCGACAGACCCTTGCCCACATAGTCATTGGCATCGCCCGATACTTCCAGCTTCAACCCCGGCGCGGCAAAGGCGCCAAGCGACTGGCCACACGACCCGGTCAGCTTGACCGTCAGGTGATCGGATTGCAGGCTGTTGCGCATCCCGAAATTCTTGACGATCAGCGACGAGGCGCGCGTGCCGATGGTCCGGTGCGTGTTCCGCACGGCATAGGAAAGCTGCATCTTTTCGCCTTCCTCGAAGAACCGCGCGCCATCCTTGACGATCTCGGCATCGAGCGTATCGGGCACCGCGTTGCGCGGTTTGGATCGGTCATAAACGATGCGGTCCGCGCCATCGACGGTGATCAGCAGGGGGTTGAGATCAAGATCATCGAGATGCGCCGACCCGCGGCTGACCTGGCTGAGCAGATCGGCCCGGCCGATGATCTCATCGAGTGACCGGGCCCCGATCTGCGACAGAATTTCGCGCACTTCCTGGGCGTAGAAGCCGATCAGGTTCACCACCTTGTCCGCGCTGCCGGTAAACATCGCGCGCAGCTTTTCATCCTGCGTGCAGACACCCACCGGGCAGGTGTTCGACTGGCACTGACGCACCATGATGCAGCCCATGGCGATCAGCGCGGCAGTGCCGATGCCGTATTCCTCGGCCCCCATCATCGCCGCGATGATGATGTCGCGGCCGGTGCGCAGCCCGCCATCGGTGCGCAGGGTGATCCGGTCGCGCAGCTTGTTCATCGCCAGCACCTGATGCGCCTCGGTCAGGCCCATTTCCCACGGCAGGCCGGCATATTTGATCGAGGTTGCGGGGCTTGCGCCGGTGCCGCCATTGTGACCCGAAATCAGGATCACGTCGGCCTTGGCCTTGGCCACCCCGGCGGCAATCGTGCCGACGCCCGACGACGACACCAGCTTCACCGTCACCTTGGCGCGCGGGTTGATCTGCTTGAGGTCATAGATCAGCTGCGCCAGGTCCTCGATGGAATAGATGTCGTGATGCGGCGGCGGGGATATCAGCGTCACCCCCTTGGTCGAATGGCGCAGCCGCGCGATCAGCTCCGTCACCTTGATCCCCGGCAACTGGCCGCCCTCGCCGGGTTTGGCCCCCTGCGCCACCTTGATTTCCAGCTCTTCGCAGGCATTGAGATATTCCGCCGTCACGCCGAACCGCCCCGAGGCCACCTGTTTTATCTTGGCGCTGGGATTGTCGCCGTTCGGCATCGGCAGGAAATGCGCCGGGTCTTCGCCGCCCTCGCCACTGTCGGATTTCGCGCCGATGCGGTTCATCGCGATGTTCAGCGTCATATGCGCCTCGGGCGACAGCGCGCCAAGGCTCATCCCCGGCGTCACGAAACGCTTGCGGATCGAGGTGATGGATTCGACCTCTTCGATCGCCACCGGTTTGCCCAGGCTCTTGATGTCCAAAAGATCGCGCAGATGAATCGGCGGATTGGCCCGCATCGTCGCCGAATACTGTTTCCACAGATCATAGCTGGCGCGGTCACAGGCCGATTGCAGCATATGCATGGTGGTGGCTTCCCAGGCATGCTTTTCGCCCTTTGCCCGCGCCTTGTAAAACCCGCCAATGGGCAGCACATCGGTGCCACTGGTCCAGCCCTTGGCGTGGACCTCCTCCATCTTGTGCTGGATGCCTGACACGCCGATCCCCGATATCCGGCTGTGCATTCCGGGGAAATATTCCGCGACCATCGCCCGCGACAGGCCCACCGCCTCGAAATTCAGGCCACCGCGATAAGAGGAAATGACCGAAATCCCCATCTTGGACATGATTTTCAACAGGCCCGCGTCAATCGCATCGCGGTAGCGCAGCATCGCCTCCAGCAATGTGCCCTCGATCAGCCCGCGGCGAACCCGGTCGGCAATGCTGTCTTGCGCCAGATAGGCGTTGACCGTGGTGGCGCCGCAGCCGATCAGCACCGCGAAATAATGCGGATCAATGCATTCCGCCGACCGCACATTGACCGAACAGAAGGTGCGCAGCCCCTTGCGGGTCAGCCAGCTATGTACGGCACTGGTGGCCAGGATCATCGGCATCGCCGCCCGCCCTTCGCCCTGCTGTTGATCGGACAGCACCAGATGCCCGGCACCCGAGCGCACCGCATCTTCGGCCTCGGCGCGGATACGTTCCAACCCCTTGGCCAGCGCATCGGCACCATTGGCAAAGGTGCAGTCGATCATCGCCACACTGTCACCGAAGGTGCGCACCATCTCGTCAAACTCGCCATTGGCGATGAACGGACTTTCCAGCACCAGAATTTCGGCCTGACTGCTGTCTTCATCCAGCACGTTCTTGAGATTGCCAAAGCGGGTTTTCAGGCTCATCACCCGGCTTTCGCGAAGCGAGTCGATCGGCGGGTTCGTCACCTGGCTGAAGTTCTGGCGGAAATAGTGGCTAAGGGGCCGGTATTGTTTGGACAGAACCGCCGCAGGCGTATCGTCGCCCATGCTGGCGATCATTTCCTTGCCGTCCTCGGCCATCGGGGCCAGCACCTGTTCCAGTTCTTCCAGCGTATAGCCGGCGGCGATCTGGCGCTTGCGCAACTCTGCCCCCTCGAACAGGGCCTTTTCCGGCACGTCGCGCATGATCACATTCAGATCGACGACCTTTTCGATCCAGTCGGCATAGGGCTGCGATGCGGCCAGCCGGTTCTTGATGTCGCGGTCGTGGTAAAGCTTGCCCTCTTGCATATCGACGGCAATCATCTGCCCCGGCCCCAGCGCGCCCTTTTCACGCACCAAAGCCTCATCCACCGGCACCATCCCGGCCTCGGACCCGGCAATCAGCAGCCCGTCGCCGGTCACCACAAAGCGCATCGGGCGCAAGCCGTTGCGGTCAAGGCCCGCACAGACCCAGCGGCCATCGGTCATCGCCAGGGCAGCGGGTCCGTCCCAGGGTTCCATCACCGCGTTGCAGTAGGAATACATGTCCTGCCAGGCCTGCGGCATTTCCACCGGTGATTTTGACCAGGCTTCGGGCACCAGCATGGTCTTGGCCATCGGTGCCGACCGACCGGCGCGCACCAGCACCTCGAACACCGCGTCAAGGGCGGCACTGTCCGACGACCCCTGCGCCACGATCGGCTTGATATCGCCCGCCTGATCGCCAAAAGCCGCCGACGCCATGCGAATCTCGTGGCTTTTCAACCAGTTGAGATTGCCTTTCAGGGTGTTGATTTCGCCGTTATGGGCCAGCATCCGGAACGGCTGGGCCAGCCACCACTGCGGGAAGGTGTTGGTCGAATAACGCTGGTGATAGATCGCAAACGCGCTCTCGAAGCGTTCGTCCTTCAGGTCGGAATAGAATTCCGCGCAGTCCTGGGCAAGGAACATGCCCTTGTAGATGATCGACCGGCAAGACAGCGAACACAGATACATCCCCGCAATCCCCGCCGCCACCGCCGCCTTTTCGATGCGGCGGCGGATGACGTAAAGCTCGCGCTCGAACGTTTCCTCATCCGTGCCCTTGGTGTTCTTGATCAGAATCTGCTCGATCTCGGGGCGGGTCGCATTGGCCTTTTCGCCCAGCACCTCGGTATTCACCGGCACATGCCGCCAGCCATAGATGTAATAGCCCATGCGCAGCACTTCGGTCTCGACAATGGTCCGGCAGGTTTCCTGCGCCCCGAAATCGGTGCGCGGCAAGAACACCTGCCCCACCGCGATCAGCGCATTCATGTCCGGCTCGTGGCCGGTGCGGCGCACCTGATCGTAAAAGAACGGCACCGGGATCTGCACATGAATCCCCGCCCCGTCGCCGGTCTTGCCATCGGCATCGACCGCCCCCCGGTGCCAGACCGCTTTCAGCGCCTCGATGCCATGTTCCACCACCTTGCGGCTGGGCTTGCCGTTGATCGCCACGACAAGGCCGACACCACAGGAAGAATGCTCGTCCTCGCCGCGATAGAGACTGTTTTCAGCCATCCACTCGCGCTTGGTCTCTTCGGCATGGACCCATTCAGCATCATATCTGGTCATGATGTTACTCCTTGTCTGGCTCAGCCGCGAAGGTCTGAGTGATCATTGTTTCCGGGCGGGTCGCGGTGAAAAGCATCCGGTCGCCGAATTTGGCGTATTGGGCGTTCGCGGGGCCGCTGACATGGCGGAACAAGGGCAGGTACATGCCCCCGTAGCGCGCATCCTCAAATTCTCCCGACCCGATATTCGCGCCGTCACTGGCCGTCAGACGCCACCTGCCGGTAAAGCGAGGGGTGCTCCACGGGCTGTAACAGGTCTGGAACTCGGCTGAGAACCGGCCAATCACGGTCGCGTTCGGGCCAGCGAAATCGTCGCGGCGATTGAATGAGGCGGTGTTTTCCCCGGTATGCACGATCTGAAGATCGCCTCCGCGGTTCACCTTGACCGTTTTTGGCCAGCCCTTTGGCCCCTCAATGATATCCGGTCCGTCCATATTCATGACCATGGGCACCCCGGCATCTGCCGGGCACCAGTCGGTCGGTGCGCCAAGATAGGTGGCGTCGAGCATGACCTTGTTGGCCTCTTGCGCGGTCACCGGGCTGGCGGCGGGCAAGGCCACAAGAAGAAGCGTCTTCACGACACCCCTGATAAGCCGGGTTCTGGTAGCGCCGGCCAGATGGGCCTCCGTGGTTGCCGCGTCGGCGACCCGGTTTTGGTCCGCCCTGCTCATAGGCTTTCTTCCTCGGGCTGTGGGGCGATGGCCGCCTCGAATTCGGCTTCGGTCAGGCGCGGGTGATCGCCCGCAAAGGCATAGCCGCGCGGCTTGCGGTCGATGTAAATCTCATTGACCAGATCAAACCCTGCGGCATCGTCGAATAACCCCGCCGATACCGCGTGATAATTGGCCCCCGTCGCCGTCAGATGATACCACAAGGGCGATCCGCAGCGCCCGCAACTTGCCCGTTCCGCCCAGTCCGAGGATTCGTAGATCCGCACCGGGCCTTCGCTTTTCAGCGTGCCGGGAATGGCGTCGATTTCCAGAAAGGCCGATCCGGTCCAGCGGCGGCACATGCTGCAATGGCAGGCATGGATTTCCCTCTTGGCCGGGGTCATCGTCACCTTGACCGCCCCGCACAGACACTGGCCGCTGATCGGGATGAATTTCTGGCTCATGATCCGCTCCTTTCCGCCAATGGCATGGCCTGCGCCGTTACCACATCGCAGTCATAGGCCGGAGTGTTGTCCAGATAACCCGGCTCGCCGGGGGCGGCGAACTGCACCGGGGTATCGACGTTTTCGCTCTGCTCGCCGTCGCTGTTCTCAAAAATCTCGCGATCGCCGAAAAACAGCCGCCAGTCGCGGTTGATCAACTGCTGCCCCTGGCGCCGCCAGATCATCGTGCCGTCTTCGGCCATGGCCGTCAGGTCGAATTTGGTCCGCTCCAGCTCGACCCCGTCAATCGTGACCTTCTCGCCGGTCAGCACATCATGCCCGACATAGCGGCGCACCTCGCCGCGGTCGCTTTCGGTCTTGAAGTCGAAATCGTCGCGCCCGCCCGAAATCAGCGTGGTGAACGAGGCCGGGTCGCTTTCCGAAATCAGCCGGTCACGCTCGCCGATGAACAGATCGATGCTGTCCACCCAGCGGCTTTCCACATCGGTCTGGCTCATGAAATAGGGGCCTTCGCCGTCCGAATAGACAGCCCATTGGTGGCCTTCAGGTTCAGCCCCACAGCGGTAATGCTGCGACACCTGACAACTGCGCATCTGCACCGTCACATAAACCTTGCAGCCCTCGGGCGGCGCGAATTTTCCGCCGGCAAAGGCGGGCCAGGCGATCCATGCCATCAAGATCGTGCCGATCATTCCGCTGCGCTTCCAAGCCATCTTCAGACTTCCTTCATTCTCCGGGTCAGTACGTCTGACCTTTTAATCTTTCTTACCGTACGCTCTGTCGGGACGGATACCCGACGCTTGCGGGACGGCTATCTGACGTTTGCCAGCCCTACACCAGGGCGGATTTCGCCACGGCGTTAACCCTTCTTACTCGGCCGCCACGGCCTGCGCATCGGCCAGATAATCCAGCACAGATTCCGCCGCCTCGCGCCCGTCGCGGATGGCCCAGACGACAAGGCTTGCCCCCCGCACGATGTCGCCCACCGCATAGACGCCCGCCAAGCTGGTGGCATGGGTGCCGAAATGCGCCTTGATCGTGCCCCAGCGGGTCACTTCCAGCCCTTCGGTTCCCCACAGCGCGGGCAGATCCTCGGGCTCGAACCCCAGTGCCTTGATCACCAGATCGGCGTCTTCGACGTAATCGGCGCCCTCGATCACCTCGGGGCTTTGCCGCCCGCTGGCATCGGA
>JBATDH010000228.1:0-2649 GCA_049663365.1 Albidovulum sp.
CGAAACGGGAGCCCCCCGGCGTGTGCCGGTGCCAGCGTTACCGACCAGCGCCCATGCGACGGCAGAAGCCCTGTCGGCCCTGGTCAATCTTGGTTACGGGCAAGGCGAGGCCGCCGCCGCCGTCGCCGAGGCTGCCGGTGCTGATGGGAGTGGCGAAACCCCGGCGCTGATCCGTGCGGCACTGAAGCTCTTGGCACCGAAAGGGTAGGGCGATGGAACCGGACCCGACCCTTCGCCCCGCTCCGCAGGCCGAAGATATTGCCCCGGAAGGCGACCGCGCCCTGCGCCCGCAAACTTTGGACGATTTCGTCGGGCAGGCGGAAGCGCGGGCCAATCTGCGCGTGTTCATCGAAAGCGCGCGCAGGCGTGGCGAGGCGATGGACCATACCCTGTTTCATGGTCCCCCCGGACTGGGCAAGACCACGCTGGCGCAGATCATGGCGCGCGAGCTGGGGGTGAATTTTCGCATGACCTCGGGGCCGGTGCTGGCGCGGGCGGGCGATCTGGCGGCGATCCTGACCAACCTGGAGGCGCGTGATGTGCTGTTCATCGACGAGATTCACCGGCTGAACCCGGCGGTCGAAGAGGTGCTTTATCCGGCGCTGGAGGATTTCGAGCTGGATCTGGTGATCGGCGAGGGGCCGGCGGCGCGGACGGTGCGGATCGAGTTGCAGCCCTTCACCCTTGTCGGGGCGACGACGCGGCTGGGGCTGCTGACCACGCCCCTGCGCGACCGCTTCGGGATACCGACGCGGCTAGAGTTTTATACGGTGCCGGAGCTTGACCACATTGTCACACGCGGGGCGCGGTTGATGGGGGTGTCGTCGGACCCGGCAGGCACGCTGGAAATCGCCCGGCGCGCGCGGGGCACGCCGCGGATCGCCGGGCGGCTGTTACGGCGGGTGGTGGATTTCGCGCTGGTCGAAGGCAACGGGCGGCTGACGCGCGAAATTGCCGATTCCGCGCTGACCCGGCTGGGGGTGGATCATATCGGCCTTGATGGCGCGGACCGGCGCTATCTGACGCTGATTGCCGAAAATTACGGCGGCGGGCCGGTCGGGGCGGAAACCCTGTCGGCGGCGCTGTCAGAGGCCCGCGATGCGATTGAAGAGGTGATCGAGCCGTTCCTGCTCCAGCAGGGGTTGATCCAACGCACGCCGAGAGGGCGGATGCTGGCCCAAAAGGCCTGGACCCACCTTGGGCTGGCCGCGCCGAAGGCACCGGGGCAAAGCGATCTGTTTGTGAAATGAGTTTCCCGGTCAGGTGTGAAATGCGGGCGCATTTCAGGCTGTCTGGCTGACCCATCGGGGCGAAGCGGGCCTTCTGGAGCAGCGCAGAGAAAGGCTGGTTTGAGCCCAATCGACATCAGCTCGTCAAAACCAATCTTCGCCATGCTACTTCTCATATATGCATTATAGGCAAAGCCTAACCTGCTGGGTGAAACAGCCGGTACATCCCATTAGTACCGTATGTCGCACGATGAACAAACGGCTGCTTTTGCGTATTCGCCTGTCATTTATTTTGGCCAATGTGTAAACGTTCTGTCAAATGAACACCTAAGTGTTTCGCAAGGAAAAAATGTCGTACAGAACTTACGTTGCAGCAAGTCGTGCTGCGTACATCGCTGGCATAGAGGCCGGTATTTCGCCCCAAGAACTTCGGGCGCATACCGGCATTATTGGAGAGGCGTATGTAGCCGATTATCTTGGCGTCAAACTTTCAGCAACAAACAATCAGCGCGGTTACGATCTGGTAGATGCGGACGGCCTACGGGTCTCGGTGAAGACAATCACTACGTCAACCGGCATTGCACTTAATCAGAACACCTTAGACTTGGTGGACCGCGTCTTGGTAGTTTGGTTGGGAACTGATGCCGACGAGTTGGACATCTTGATCGTGTATGACAAAAGCGTCGAAGATTTCATAGCTGAGAGTACTGAGCCGTATCGAGGCTCATTGCGGCTAAAACGAAACGCAATGTCTTTCCCCCAAAAGCCCACTTTGCCAGGCAAGTTCACACTTGGTGAGATCATAGAGACCCACCAAGATGGAAACGTGATGTTTCGCAAGCATTCCAGTGGCTCTTTCACGGCGATGGTTGATGGCGAACCACAACCAGCTCGTCAGCTACTTATGGAACTGCGCGATAAATTGAAACTTCCAGACAAAACAAACAACACAACCCGATCACTGGGTGCCCAAGTGTTCATGCACTTGCGCAGCAGTTAAGCGAAAGCAGACATTCTCTTGAGTAGGATTGACGGCAGCTTCGTCCACATAGCTGCCGTTGAGATTGGTTGCTTTGAATGCCCACATTTCAAGGAGATCGGGGCCCATGAGTTTCAGCACAAGCCGGTGGTAAGTCGCTGGGCCAGTTGTCTTTCGATCCCCGTCGCGGCTTCGAGGCAAAGCGGTTGGCTCGTTGCGGGGTTGATGGCGGGGGGAGAAGATTCTATGCCTCCGGCGGAGGTATTTGGACCACAATGAAAGCCCGTTTGCATGACCCCGGATGAGATCACGGCGCTGTTTACCCGGTCGTCGGGGGGCTATGCCTTTGCGCGCTGGGGGCGGCCGATTGTGCCGGTGGTGTTTGGGGTCGAAGAGTCGACGCTGGGCGTCATCAAGGGCGCGATCGAGGCGGTGGTGGCG
>JBATDH010000229.1:0-3579 GCA_049663365.1 Albidovulum sp.
CGGCCATGATCTCGTCGCGCCAATCGGTATGGATCTCGCCCGAGAGATAGACTTTCAGCATCTGATTGTCCTTCTTTTGTTCGAAAATACCTCCGGGGGGGTGGGCCGCAAGGCCCGTGGGGGGGCAGGCAGCCCCCCGTCCGCGATCAGCCGCGCAGGATCCCGCCTGTGGCCTTGCCGACCTTTTCGATGATCCTGGCACTGACCGCCTCGATCTCGGCCTCGGTCAGGGTCTTGTCTGTGGGTTGCAAACGGACCGAAATCGCCAGCGATTTCTTGCCCGCCCCCATCTGGGCCTCGGCCTTGTCGCCCTTGAATTCGTCAAAGACCGCCACCCGCTCGATCAATGCCTTGTCGGCGCCTTGGGCCGCATTGACCAAGCTCAGCGCCTCCACCCCCTTGTCGACGACAAAGGCAAAATCCCGCTCCACCGCCTGCAAATCCGACAGAGCTAATGCGGCACGGGTGGCGCTCTTGGCTTTCGGGAAGGGAACCGCCTCGACAAGGACGGTGAAGGCGACGGCAGGGCCTTTCACATCCAGCGCCCTCAGCACCCGCGGATGCACCTCGCCAAACACCGCCAGCACATTCTTGCCCAGCGCCATCTGGCCCGACCGGCCCGGATGAAACCAGCCCGCCACGTCGCGGTTGATCTGGACCCGCGCGGGCGCGCCGATTGCCCCCAGCACCGCCTCGGCATCGGCCTTGGCGTCATAGATATCGGCCATCCGGCGTGATGCGTGCGGGTCGCGGGGCGCTGTGACCCCGACCAACAACCCTGCGGCCTGAAGATGCTGTTCACCGGGTTCGCCGCCGTGAAACGCTGGCCCCACCTCGAAAAGCGCCATATCGGCAAAACCGCGCGCCTGATTGCGCGCCGCTGCCTGCAACAGCCCCGGCAGAAGGTCGGGCCGCATATGGGTCATCTCGGACGAAATCGGGTTTTCGAGCCGCGTCGCCTCGGACCCGCCACCAAAAAGCGCCGCTGCCGCCGCGTCGATGAAACTATAGGTCACGCATTCATTATACCCCAGTCCCGCCAGCATCCGCCGCACCGCCTTTTCGCGCATCTGCATCGGCGTCAGGATCGGCTTTGGCACCCCCGGCTTTGCGCGCCGCATCGGCTGGCCTTCGAGTTTGGTCAACGATGCAATACGCGCCACTTCCTCCACAAGGTCCGCCTCGCCCATCACATCGGGGCGCCAGCTTGGCGGGGTCGCGCGGCCATCCTTCAGCTCAAATCCCAGTGCCTCCAGCGTCCGGCGCTGTTCAGCCTCGGCAATATCCATGCCCACCAGCGACACCACTTTTTTCGGCGCAAAAGCATAGCTGCGATCCACCGTCAGGGCGGCACCATCCTGCACCACCTCCGACGGCTCGCCGCCGCAAAGGTCGAGGATCATCCGCGTCGCCGCCTCCAGCCCCGGCAGGGTAAAGGCCGGGTCGACGCCGCGTTCGAACCGGTAACGCGCGTCGGAATTGATCTTCAGCGCGCGGCCCGTGGTCGCCACCGTAATCGGATCCCAATAGGCGCTTTCCACGAACACATTCACCGTATCCGCCGAACAGCCCGACGGTTCGCCGCCCATGACACCGGCAATGCTTTCGGCACCCTTGTCGTCGGAGATGACCATCATGCCCGGCTGAAACACATAGCTCTTGTCATCCAGCGCCATGAGCTCCTCGCCGCCCCTGGCCGGATGAATGCGCAAGCTCCCCGTCACCTTATCGGCATCGAACACATGCAAAGGCCGGTTCTGATCGAAGGTGAAAAAATTGGTAATGTCGACCAGCGCCGAAATGGGACGCAGCCCGATGGCGCGCAGCCGCTTTTGCAGCCAGGCGGGCGAGGGGCCGTTTTTCACCCCCCTTATCACCCGTCCGGTGAAATGCGGGCAGCCCTTTTCTTTCAACGCCGGGTCAATCGCCACCCCGATCGGGCTTTTGAATGTGCCCTTCACCGGCTGAATATCCTGCGGTTTCAAGCGCCCAAGCCCCCGCGCCGCCAGATCGCGCGCTAGGCCGCGCACACCCAAGGCATCGGGGCGGTTTGGCGTGACCTTGATATAGATCATCGGGTCATTGTCGCCGCGATAGTCGATGAACCGCGCGCCCAAGGGCGCATCCTCGGGCAGATCAATGATCCCGTCATGATCGTCCGACAGCTCCAGTTCCCGCTCGGAACAGAGCATCCCGTTGGATTCCACCCCCCGGATCACGCCGGGCTTCAGGTCAACCCCGGTGCCCGGCACATGGGTGCCCACGGGGGCAAAGACGCCGACCAGCCCGGTCCGGGCGTTCGGCGCGCCGCAGACCACCTGCACCTCTTCCATCTTGCCCTCGGGGCCGTCCGGCCAGGTGGCGACACGGCAAAGCCTTAGGCGATCCGCATCGGGATGCTGCTTTGCCTCGATCACACGACAAATGCGAAACACCCCCAGCTTTTCCGCCGGGTCGGAAACTTCTTCGACCTCAAGCCCAAGATCGGTAAGCGCATAAGTGATGTCATCCAGAGACGCGTCGGTTTCCAGATGGTCTTTCAGCCAGGAGAGGGTGAATTTCATAGATACATTCCAGATTTCGTAGGGCGGGCTTCAGCCCGCCATTGCGACAGAAGGTTGGGGAGGCCCATCCCAATTAGCTAATGGCCAATGCCGGTGATGAATTGGTTGAGGCGGTGGATCCATTCCAGGGCGAGTTCTGTATGTGCGAATTCGACGTAAACAAACGGAGCCGCAATGCAAACAAGGATAATCACCATGTAGTTCTTCACGATGAACCACGTAGCTACCAGCCCGACCGATGCCACCGCTGCAAATGGCAATCCCAGATTCAAGACGATGAACCAGATTACGGTCATCGCGATTGACATAACCAGTGATGGTAATCCTCGCATAGGCTACCTCGTCAACCAGTTTGTTTTGTCTCCAATCATGCGCTCAGTTTCCATCCAGCCATCAGCATTTCCAGATTTCGTAGGGTGGGCTTCATAGCTTCAATCCTGTTCTATCCTCGATTTGCTTTCGTGCAAAACTCATCGCGAGAGATTTGACTAACTCCAGAGTGGCGTTACCACCTTCTTTTGCGACGACATCTTTGGTTTTTTCCCAAATCCCGTCGCTCCGTATCGCGTCGAGGTAGTCGTGTCCGGCGTTCGAAATTCGGAATTTTCGAACGGCAATTACACTGTCTTCCTCATATCTCCTAGGGGTAGGAAATTCCCCATTTAGTTCAACGACGAATGCAGCGTCCTTCAACAATTCATAGTGATATTGCTTCTTCCAATCCCAGCCTCGGGGCAGGACTTCGATCTTTTTCGCGTCATTAAACATGATCTCAGTGTGTACGAACTGGAAGTCATTTTCCTCTTCACACTGCAAGAGAAATTCGCGGATGAATTCGAGGTCTCTTCTCACCTACTCACCCCCCGACCTTCGCCCCGACATACCCCAGCCAGTTCCTGATCTCGGTCCGGTGCCGCTCTCGCTCCAGATCCTCGGCCCGCATCCCGACCCGGTCTGCCGCCGCAGCATCCGCCGTCGCCGCGCGCAGGTCGCGTACCAATGCCTCGGGCTGGGC
>JBATDH010000230.1:0-8991 GCA_049663365.1 Albidovulum sp.
GAAATCGACAGGGCTTTGGCGTCCGGTCTGTCAGTCACTTCTGCCGGTTGTTCCAAAAGATCGAACATTTCGCCCATATCAACCAGTGCCTGACGAATTTCCCGATAGACCGTGCCCAAAAACCCAAGCGGCAGCGTGATCTGGATCATATAGGCATTGACCATGACAAAATCGCCCACGGTCAGCACCCCGGCCTGTACCCCGAAACCCGCCATGACCATCACAATGACCAATCCGGTGGTGATGATCATCGACTGCCCGAAATTGAGCGCCGACAGCGACAGCCCGGTTTTTACCGCCGCCGCCTCATATCCCGCCATCGCCGCATCGTAACGCTGCGCTTCGCGCGCCTCGGCACCGAAATATTTCACTGTCTCAAAATTGATCAGGCTGTCGATGGCTTTTTGGTTGGCGTCGGTGTCCTGTTCGTTCATCTGGCGGCGGATTTTGACCCGCCATTCCGTCACCTTGAACGTATAGGTGACATAAAGACCGATGGTCACCAGCACCACAACCGCATAGCGCCAATCGAACACCAGCGCGAATATGACCGTGACCATGCTGAGTTCCAATATCAGCGGGCCCACCGACAAGAGCATGAAACGCAACAGGAAATCGACACCCTTGACGCCGCGCTCAATCACGCGGCTAAGGCCGCCGGTCTTGCGGGTGATGTGATAGCGCATCGACAGGCGGTGAATATGGGTGAACGTCTCCAGCGCCAGCTTGCGCAGGGCCCGCTGACCGACGCGCACGAAAATGGCATCCCGCAATTCCGCAAAGCCGGTATTCCCGAGACGGGCAATACCATAAGCGACGGTCAGACCAATGGCCCCGAAAGCCAGAAGCCAACCATCGCCGCGGGTTTCGTTGGACAGCGAATCGACAGCGGCCTTGTACAGGAAGGGCGTCAGAACCGACACGATCTTGGCCGTGACCAGCGCCATGAGAGACAGGATAACCCGGCGTTTGACCCACATTTCGCCATCGGGCCACAGATAGGGGGCAACCCGGCGCATCGTGCGCAAACCACGTTTGCGCCCCTCGGCGCGCGTTCTTACGGGTTCAGTCACGATCTTTGCCGCCAATCATTTCCCTGCGCCCGGTTGATCGAAGGGGCGGAGTAGGTTAACAAGATGTATATTTCAACGATTCATGAGTAGTTGAAGCGTGGAGAAGAGTAAAGCCCTCGAAGCCCTGTCAGCCCTGGCCAATCCCACCCGCTTGGATTTGGTTCGCGCCCTCATGCCAACCGGGCCTGACGGGCTTTCGGCCGGTGACATTGCCCGACAGCTCGATGTTTCGGCCTCGCGGCTGTCGTTCCACCTTGCGGCGCTGGAACAGGCTGACCTGATTTCGTCTCGCAAATCGGCCCGACATGTATTTTATGCCATCAATGCGCAAGGTCTTGGTGGCGTCGTCAGTTATCTGCTCAATGATTGCTGCGCGTCACACCCTGAAGTATCGGCTTGCTGTCTTCACGCCAACCCCAAAGACACATCCCGCGACCAGATTACTGTGGAACGGTAAATATCTGGCCCGGATAGATCAGATCCGGGTCGCGTATCTGTTCCTTGTTGGCTTCATAGACTTTGACATACAAAAAGCCGTTTCCGTAATTCTCGCTGGCAATGCCCCAAAGCGTGAACCCCGGCTGGACGGTAATAATGCTGGCGCGCGTCACGACTTGCGTCGGCAGCGCAACAGACGAAGGTTCTGCCGGCAAGGCGATGCCTTGGGTCGTCTCCGGGGTGTTTTCGGAGATGGCAACAGCCGACAGTTCCGGCACAGGTGCCGGATCGGGTGTCGTCTTGGCTGTGATCTCTGCCACCGGTGCTTCGCTGCTGCCTGACGCTGATGTCTGGGTTTGCGCAAGTGTCGTGGCGGGCACCTGCTCTGGCGTGGTCGGCTGTGCCGCTGTCGGGGCGGTCTTGGCGGGCTCTGGCTTTTCCGGGGCCGCCAAAGCAGCAACCACCTTGTCAGGGTCTTCCCGCAAGAAAGGTATTTCGAAACGCGATGTTACCTTGCCTGCTGCATCTATCTGATCAACCCGCAGCGTATAAAGGCCCGCCTTGACCTCGGACAGCGATATGGACCAACTGCCATCCTCGTTCATGGGCGTTGTCGCGACATCGCCATTGTTCAGATAGAGACGAATGAAACCCTTTCCCGACCCGCGCCCGGAAATCTTCACCTGCCCCTGAAGATCATAGCCGATCGTATCAATAACGACCGATTGAACCGGCGTCGCAACCGTCGGTTTGCGGACACCGCTTGCATCCACGATGAGGACTGCCGGCGCTTCGGGTGCGCTCAATGCAGCCGGTGCGTCCGGGGCGGTCTGCGGACCAGAGGATTCTGGCGGGGTTTGCAGCAGGCTCTCGCTCACGTTACCTGTTGCGGCCGGTTCTACGGGTGCGGCCGATGCTATTTCCTTGGCACCAGACGTGCCGGTCGTTTCCAAAGACTCGATCGAGGCCATCAGTGAACTGCTTTCAGCCGTCCCGGCGGTCCCGGTTCCGGCACTGCCCGTTTCACCCGCATTCTGGTCACTGACCGCCGAAGATGTAGCCTCGGCCACGGCAACCGGGGCCGTGATCGGCGCGATGATCACGCTTTCTTCCGACATCATTGCCGTTCCTGCATCCGACGCCCCCATCAGCGTCAGAACCCGTGGCAGCGCACTGGGCGGCAGATCGAAAAGGGCGACGAAATTGCCGTTGTCATCGGCAGTTACAGTGACAGATTCGACCCCGTCCACCAAAACCGCAACGCTTTCTTGGGGCGTCGTTCTTCCGGCGACCACTACTGATCCGTCCGCCTCGGCACGCACCGTGTCGAATGCCGGCGGTTCGGATATCGGGTCCGGATCGACCACAGGCTCGATACTGGTCGCTTCGGTTTCGGTCTTTGAACCGGTTTGGTCTGGCGCAACTGTTTTTGCGCCGGGTGACGCCACAACCGGCGCAGGCTTGTCCACGGGCTCGGTGACGGTAGACGGCTCTGGCGTCGACATGCTGTCCGACCGCGGCATCACATAAAGGCCGACCCCGGCAATCAGCAGCCCAAGAACGAGACCGCCAATCCAATACACAGCCCCGCCCAAAGACGACTGGCTTGCATTCTTTTCTGCCATGTATTCCCCCAACCCCGGCACCCCCGTTTAATGGCGCGCCTGCGTGACAATAGCAACGCCGGTATCTTGGGTCAAAGCAAGCCTTTTCATCAGCGTTCAGACAGCAACAACGACCGCGCGCCTTCGGTTTTCTTCCCGCAATGCCGAAATCGAGTATATCGCCAAACCGCTCCAGATCAGGCCAAAGGCCATTAGATGCCAAACTGTGACGGGTTCAGCAAAAATGAACGTCGCGACAAGGAACTGAAGCGACGGGTTGATGTACTGAACCAGCCCGACAGTCGCCAGACGCACCCGTTTCATCGCATAAGACATCAACATCAGCGGGCCGCCGGTAATGATACCGGAAAAGGCCAGCATGATCGTATCAAACCATCCACGTCCGAAGGCCCCGCCGCCCGAGCCGACATAACCCATATGGACGGCAAAGAGCCATGCCAATGCCAAAGGGGCCAGCAAACACACTTCGGCGGCGACCGATACCACCGGCCCGGAGGGAATCTGGCGCTTGATCAGCCCGTAGATACCGAAGGTTGACGCCAGCAAAAGCGCGATCCAGGGGGCGGCACCCAGCCCGACAGTCAAGACAAGTACAGCCAGTGTAGCCAAGAACACCGCGAACCATTGCGCCCGCCCCAGCCGTTCACCAAAGCCAATCGCCCCCAGCAAGACGGCGATCAACGGAAAGATGAAGTAACCCAGTGACGCCTCGATCGCCCTGCCGACCTGGATCGAATGAATGTAAAAGAACCAATTGACCGAAATCATCAGTGCCGCCAGAAAAACCAGCCTGACGCCCTTGCTGGTCAACAGCTTTGGCACCAGCCCGACCCGCCCTTGCCAGGCCAGCAACCCGAAAAAGAACACGCCCGACCATATCGTCCGATGGGCAAGGACTTCCAAAGCGGGGATATGGGCCACGGCCTTGTAATACATCGCCGACAGCCCCCAAACCGTGCAGGCGAATGCCATCGCAAGAACGCCTTTCATCGGCTCGCTCATCAGGTCAGCTCTACAATTGTGATTTCAGGCACCATGCCCAGCCTTATCGGCAGTATCGAACAGCCGATGCCGCCCGACACCAACAGATCACGCGACCCTTCCCGCACATGACCGTAAGCGAAGCGATTGCCGAATTCCGAGGGCACAACCGGCGAATAGCCAAAGAACCTGACCTGCCCGCCATGGGTATGACCCGAAAGCGTCAATGCAAACCGCTCCGGCACCTTGGGAAAGATATCAGGCTCATGCGCGAGCAGTATCGCCGGGGCGTCATCGGTGATCTGTGCCAATGTCGCGGGCATGTCATCAAGACCCCGGAACTGCATCGGGCCAATGCCGATGGCAAGTTGATCCTCCAGACCGGCAAGCCAGAAAGCCTGATCCCCCTGCCCCAGCTTCACGGCATCGTTCTGCAAGACCGGAATCCCTGCCGCTTTCAACGTCTCGGCAACTTTCGACGGTCCACCGCCACGCGCCTGCGCCGCCCGATCATGCCACCAGTCATGATTGCCCAAAATCGCGTGAACCCCCAGCGGCGCGGACAGTCTGGCAAGTGCCGCTGCCGTTTCCTCCATCGGTACCTTGCGGCTAATGAAGCGATGCCCTGCCTCCAGATCGCCGAGGATCACGATGATGTCGGCACCAAGTGCGTTGGTGCGGGTGACAATCCGTTCCAGACGTCTCAAACTGACATAAGGCTCGCCCATATGGATGTCAGCGAGGATGGCAATTCTCAGGCCCCCGCCAGTCCAGCGCGGCGGTGAAATCTGCCACCGCTTGACCCGCAGCCGCAGCATCGGCTCGATGAAGAAACCATAGGCCGAGACAAAAAGGCCCGCCAGGAAAACCCCCAGCAGGCCTTTCATAAATCCGCGTCGCGAGATCACGTCAGAGACATACCACCTGACCGCATATCAAAGTCGCGAGGCGACGTTTTCCCAGTTCACCAGATTATCGAGGAAGTTGGTCAGGTAAGCGGGCCGCTTGTTGCGGAAGTCGATGTAGTAGGAATGTTCCCAAACATCGCAACCCAGAAGCGCTGTCTGGCCAAAGCACAAGGGGTTGACGCCATTTTCGGTCTTGGTGACCTTGAGCGAGCCATCCTTGTCCTTGACCAGCCAGGCCCAGCCCGAACCGAACTGACCGGCCCCGGCGGCAGAGAAATCTTCCTTGAATTTCGAAACCGAGCCAAAGCTGTCGTTGATGGCCTTTTCCAGGTTGCCCGGCATCGCCCTGCCGCCCGGCCCCATCATTTCCCAGAACTGGGCATGGTTCCAGTGTTGCGACGCATTGTTGAAAATGCCGCTTTGCGCCACTGCGCCCGCATTATAGGTGCCACGCACGATATCCTCGACCGACTTGCCTTCCCATTCGGTTCCGGCAATCAGCTTGTTGCCGTTGTCGACATAGGCTTTGTGATGCAGGTCATGGTGATATTCGAGCGTTTCCTTCGACATGCCCAGCGGTGCCAGCGCATCGTGTGCATAGGGTAGATCGGGAAGAGTGAAGGCCATGGTCGTTTTCCTTTCGCGCTATGAGAAAGCCCAACCCGTATAAGCGCGTTACGGTTCCGAAGGTCAAGGGTCGGGCAGAGGCCTTCATGCAGAAAGGCGAAGGTCAACGATCATTCGGAACACAGACTATCGCCAAAAGGCATGTTGTAGGCAGCTTGTTAGCTGCTACACAGTACGTATGTCACGAAAGTTTGCCCTCTTGCTGAAATCTCTGTTTTTGGTCACTCTCTTGGGCGCATTTCTGGCAGTCAACATGGCAATCGCCGTGCCGAAACTCGGAGCCGCGTCGAGTCACCTTTGCGATGCGCATGTGAATAGGCTGGAGGTTTCAGAAGTAGCGGGCGTAGAACTTGCATTCCCGCACTGCCCGACCGAACACCTCTCGTGCCCAAGTGAACGATGCCCGAGCTTTCCCTACGCCCTGTCGGCCCCACAGTCAGGCGCGCTGGCAGCGAGCTCATCTTCGAAACGCCCGATTCTTTTTGGCCAAACGGCCATGCGCGCGCTGCTGAGGGGCGACAATCTGTTGCGCCCCCCGAAGGCCTGATCACTGGCCGCGTGCTGGGTCGCCCCACGCACACCCCGCATATGAACAGATCAAAGTTCGGTTCGCTTTCGATCCGGCACAGCTAAATCATCGAGGATACAATGAACAAACAGCTTTTGGGTGCGGTCATGCTGGCCGTCGTCATCGGTGGCGGATTCGTCATCTATTCACCCTGGCAAGATGCACCCACGACTAATGACACTGTGGCCGCAACGAACCAGCCCTCCACTCTGCCGCAGGGTGCCGCTCTGGTCGAAGTGACTCCCGCAACGCTGACCGGCAATGAAATCATGGGCGAGACGGCGTTCAACGCAAAATGTGCCACCTGTCATGGGAAAAATGGTGCCGGACAAAACGGCGTGGCGCCGCCACTCATCCACAAATTCTATGAGCCCGGCCACCACGGCGATCAGGCCTTTTTTCTTGCCGTGCAGAACGGAGTGCGGTCGCATCACTGGCGCTTTGGCGATATGCCCCCCGTACCGGGTTTGACCCGGTCCGATGTCGCAAATATTGTTGCCTATATCCGCGCAGTACAACGCGCGAATGGCATAAACTGACCAGGCGAGGCAAAACCGGCTCCTGTCATGGGGCGGAGCCGGGATCGGTCAGCCGACGTCCAGTTCGGACCCGGCGCGCGCCGACACCTCCAGCAAACCCATCACATAGCCCGCAGAGGACCGAAACGAGACGAGGCTGAATTCGTCCGGCGCCGATTTCCACAGCGCGGCTGCGACCTGGGCGGCACGGGTGCGGCGGATTTCGCCTTCAGACAGGGTGGCGAAATCCACCGGACAGAGCTTCATCAACGCCTCATGCGCCTTGCCTCCCTTGATGCGGAACTTCGCGCGGGCGTCCGACACATCGGCCACCAATGCGTGGTCACCCGCCAGCGCCTTTTCCATATCCGCGACCGTCGCGGCGGTCTCCGGATAGGGCACAAGGATCAAAAGCTCGTCCGGCGCCATCCAGGCCGCCGCCCTGTCGCTTTTGACCTCGATCCGGCGCGCGGCAGGCACGGGCGTGCCGGTCGCGGCTTTGACGGCCTTCTTCAACCTGGCCGATGAAAGATCGCCGCGCAGGGTGATCATCCCTTGCAGCCCGGCCTCGGAAACCTCTACGAAGCCTTGATGAGAAACGCCACCCAAAGCGCTGACAGCCTTAGACATTCTGCTTTTCCCCTTCCTTGTCAAAAAAGACCTGATCGACGATCCGTGCCTTGACGACCTTGCCGTCATCGACCGGAAAATCAATGACCTCGCCCATCCGGTCGGGCCCGTACTTCACCAGACCCATCGCGATACCCTTGTCGAGCGTCGGCGAGTAATAGGTCGAGGTGACGCGCCCTTGGGTATTGCGCTGGCCGTTGGCATTGACGCCGTCGGCCACTGCATAGGCCCCGTCGGGAATGACAGATCCGTCCAGCGTTTCCAGTCCCACCAGTTTCCAGCGATCCGGGCTCGCCATGAACGACCGTTCCTGGGCGCGCTTGCCAAGGTAATCTTCCTTTTTCTTGGAAATCGCCCATTGCAGGTTCAGATCCTGCGGGATCACCGTGCCATCTGTCTCATCGCCGATCATGATGAAACCCTTTTCGGCGCGCATGATATGCATTGCCTCGGTGCCATAAGGCATCACGCCGAATTCCTCACCGGCGGCGACCAGCGCCTCCCAGAAGGCACGGCCTTCGGATGCCGGAACCGCGACTTCGAAGGAAAGCTCGCCCGAGAAGGAAATCCGGTGCACCCGCGCGCGAAAACCGCCCAGCGTGCCCTCGCGCCATTCCATGAAGGCCAGCGCCTCTTTCGACAGGTCCATCCCGCCGAGTTTTTCCAGCAGTTTCCGGGCGTTGGGGCCCGCAACTGCCACTTGCGCATATTGTTCGGTGACATTGGCGGTATAGACCTTCCAGTCCCACCATTCGCATTGCAGCCAGTCTTCCATCCAGCCATGGATGCGCTCGGCCCCGCCGGTGGTGGTATGGCACAGCCAGGTATCCTCGGTCAGGCGCACCACCACGCCGTCATCACTCAAAAACCCATTTTCCGAACACATGAGGCCATAGCGGCATTTGCCCACCGGCAGCGTCGACATCATGTTGGTGTAGAGCATGTCAAGAAAGCGCCCCGCATCCGGGCCCTTGACCAGAATCTTGCCCAGCGTCGACGCATCGAGAAGCCCGACCGATTTGCGCACCTGGTGGATTTCACGGTTGACCGCGTCATGTACGCCCTCGCCGGGCTGGCGGTAACAATAGGCCCGCCGCCAGAGACCGACCGGTTCCCAATGTGCGCCATGGGTTTCGTGCCAGTCATGCATCGGCGTCTTGCGCAGGGGCTGGAAAATCTCGCCCCGCGCCTCGCCCGCAATCGCCCCCATGGAAATCGGCGTATAGGGCGGTCGGAACGTGGTGGTGCCGGTATCGGGGATCGAGCGGTTCAATGCATCAGAAAGAACCGCAAGACCGTTGATATTGCTTATCTTTCCCTGATCGGTCGCCATCCCGAGCGTGGTATAGCGTTTGGTATGCTCGACACTTTCATAGCCCTCGCGCGCCGCAAGCTGCACATCCGACACTTTCACGTCATTTTGCGGATCAAGCCACATCTTGGCCCGCATCGCCGGTCCGGCCCCCTGTGGCATGACCCAGACCGGCAGCACCGGCATTTCCGGCTCTGCCGTGGCCTGCGGGGCTTTGCCCGTTCCGCTCATGGCCTTGTGGGCATCGGCGAGCACGCCAGCCGCGTCAAGCACGCCATTGGCCGACCCGATGGCCGTGACCATCGCCGCAC
>JBATDH010000231.1:0-2293 GCA_049663365.1 Albidovulum sp.
GTGCTGAGCGGGGCTCTGGCACCGAAATAGGCGCTGGCCCAGTTCGCCTCTCGGCAATGGGCGGCGGTATGGGTATGACCCAGAAAATGCCCGAACGGCCCGACATCGGCCATGACGTCATAGGCAAGGCCGTCGCGATCAAACCCGGCGCCCTGCCAAAGCTGGCGCAACATCCCCGCCAGATCGTGGCACAGCAGCAGGGCGTGCAGCGAGAAGGTGATCCCTTGATCTATCGAGCCCAGATAGTCGCAGGTCGCGGGGCGGGTGAAGAACTGCTGCGTCATCAGGGTCGAGATTTCCCAGACGGCGTCCTGATCGAACCGGGGCGACTTGGCATCACCGCCGATCCCGGTGAAGGACGGCAGGCCCAGATGGCGGCGACACTGGCAGATCATCTGTTCGCCCAGCATCAACTGGGTGTTGTTGCCAATCCCGCCGGTTGCGGCCTCCATGAAATAGCCGTTGGAACTGCCGACGCAGAACGCGCCGGGCCGGGCCAGTTGCCCCAGAACGAGGGCGGCAAAATCGGTGGCCAGGCATTGCGCAATGCAGCCCGCCACTGTGATCGGCGATGACGCGCCACCGATCGCCAAGGTGCCCACGCTGAGCGGCACTCCGGCCCGCGCGCCAATCAGAATCTGCTCAATATGCGAGGCGGCAAAGTTGACTGGAAGCGGCGTCACAAGGTGCAGGAAATAGGGCTTGGCGGCCAGTTCCGCCCGACCGCCACGCAGCAGGGCGGCCATTTCGATTGCCGCCTCCAGCGCAGCAGTCTGTTCACACAGATATTCGAGCGGCTTGGTCGTGTTTTCGATCAGGCACAGAAATTCACCGATCTCCCCGCCAAGGTTGGAATTGGGCACATCCTTGCAGGCCACGCAGACGGCGTCGATGTTGGGCAGCCCGTCGGCAATGCGGGCGATAGCGGCCAAGTCGTCATAGGTGCTGTCGCGCCGCACACCGCTTTCCAGATCCGGCACCTTGATGCAGGTCATTCCGGGCATGAACCAGGTATGCCGGGTGTCGATGTCAATCGCGCGGTGCCCGTCGCGGCCCCAAAGCTTTGTGGATCGCGCACAACTGGCCAGTGCCGCATCGACAACATGAGGCGGGATATGAACGACACCATCGTCCCTGACGCGGCAACCGGCGGCGGCAAACAGGACATCGGCCTCGGTGCCCGGTTCAAAGCGGATGCCGATGTCGTTCAAATAGGTCTTCGCGGTGCCGATCAGAGTCTCGATCTGCGCCGGCTCGAACGGATCGTAGGGCCGTGTCGCGGTGGCGTTGAGCCCGATATCGGCCGAAGTGGCATCGGCCGCCGCCCTTTTGCGCAAGCCAGAGCGCCGCATGTTGAATTCCTTGTATAACTTTAGCTGACTGACTTTTCGGTAAATGGAATTAGATCGGAAACGGATATAAAACGATACTGCTCAATTTGACGCGCCCTGACCTGCGACGCCGCGTGCGTTAAGATGGCGCTCCTGAATGGGGCTGTTATGAAAATACTTGAAGGGGTCATGGACGGTCGCTACGAAACCGTCCCGCGCCCCTCAGGGCAAGCCCTTCTGACAGTAGATTTGCCCTTCATTGTGCCTAGAAACAAAGGCCCCGCATCTAGGACAACTGGCGTGGCCTGCCATCGTTACATGAACAACAGCCCGAATGTCTCGGTAAAGCTGGAGCCTTCGACAGTTCTTTATGAGGTGCTGCCAAACCTCGCCAAACCGCCGTTCGATAATCTAACCGTACGCAAAGCGGCGGCCATGGCGTTGGATCGCGAAGCAATTACCAACGCAATCACTTTGGGTCATGCGACAGTCGCCAACAGCACATTGCCCAATGCGCTTAACTATTATGACAAGAATGTCAGCCCGCCCGCCTATGATCCGGAAGGTGCACGCAAGCTGCTGGATGATGCCGGTCTGCTTGGAACGGAAATCAACATGATGATTGTTCCGTCATCCGCACAGACGGCGACCCTGCTCAAGGCGCAATGGGATGCCGTGGGTTTCAAGACCAATGTCGAACAGGTTGATGTCGGCCTGTTCTGGTCCAAACTGACCGAGGGCGATTATGAGGTTACCACGACATGGTATTACAACGAGACCGAAGATCCGGATCTTGCGGTTCGCTGGGCGCTTTGCGGCACTTGCGGCAGCAAATCCTTCTACACCAACTATGAAAACCCCGAGTGTTGATTTGCACCCAGAACTGAGCCGGTAAGGCGCATAATTTTCACTGAGAACTGAGCCATGTGAACCTACTCCCAAAGCAGAAAGCAGCGGGGGCA
>JBATDH010000232.1:0-6047 GCA_049663365.1 Albidovulum sp.
GCACCGAACCGCCCGGCCGCACCAAGGGTCGCAGCGACACCAGCGGCGCATTGGCCAGCGCCTCGCCCGCCAGCCCCGCCAATACTCCGCCTAACAGAAACCGGCGCGATAGTCCCGCCATGCCCGCTCCTCTGCCCTTGATTGAGGGGAATTTCGCCCATTTCCCCCTCCGGGGGCAAGGGCTTCGTCGCATTTCACCGGCAAAACCGGCAGATCTTTTCAGCGCCGCCATTCCCCGCGGGCACGGATCGCACTCGACGATATGTCAACCATCGGCACATTGACGAAGCACCAGGCCGGCGTTTCGCACTGGGGTAAAACCCGCGCCGCCTCCGGCAACAACCGATAGGCGGCAAATTGTTCGGCGGCGCGCGCCGTGCGCCCGATCAGCCGACTGCCCGGACGGGCCAGCACTCCGATGGGCACATTCTCGAAAATCCACTCCCAGCGTTCCCAAAGATGGAACTCCGCCAGATTATCCGCCCCCATCAGCCACACGAACCGGACACCCGGATAAAGCGCCATCAACCGCGCCAGCGTCTCGGCGGTATAGCGCGTTCCCAGCCGCGCCTCGATATCGCTGACCAACACGCGCGGATGATCCATGACCACCTTGGCCCGCGCCATCCGCTGGGCAAGGGGCGCCGGGGGGTTGGGCTTCAAGGGATTGCCGGGCGACACCAGCCACCACACCCGGTCAAGCCCGAACCGTTTCAACGCCTCGCGGGTGATATGGGCATGACCCGCATGAGCGGGGTCAAAAGACCCGCCCAAAAGCCCGACTGACTGCCCCGCTGTCGCTGTAGGAAATCCCCGCACATCCCGCTCCCTGCTAGCTCCCCTTGTCCATGTCGCCCCGACCGCTGTCAACGCGTTCCGCGGTTGATTTATGGTGAAGAACGGTCGAAGCTATCAGCAACGGCCCGAACATTTATCACGGGCAGGAAAAGCGATCGGCACAGATTCGCGGCTCATTCACAATGCAGGTATTCGCGAAGCAAACTGGCCCATTCCGACGATGGGTCAAAGCCAACTTTTAAAGGGTTTTCAACATCGCCACGAAAGGCGCGCAATCCGTGCTGAATCATATATGCAGGATAATAACCCGGAGGGTCTGCATTGGTCTGTTCACGACAGAACGAACGATGCCACGCCGATCCGCTATCGCCTAGTGCATTGAATGCACTTTCGAAAACAGGCCTATCAGCCTCATCGATCTGCCCGATCAGATTGATGCCAAGAACCTGCCCAGCCTGATGTGCCGTCACATCTGTTACGCGCTGCGCATCAAACGCGGCGCGCAATTGCATAAGGACAATCAGTCGAACAGCGCTCGCGTAATCCTTTTTCCGCATACAGGCCGCAGCCCCAAGTGACAAATCGGCCGGGCTGAGCTGATTGTCGGCATCTGCGGTCTCGATGCAGCCTGGATCTCGTGTCGGCGCCAGATTGCCTGGCGCTTCAAGTGATGTGATCTGGGCCATCGTCTGGCTTGCCAGCAGGCCACCCATCACCATCAACAAAAACCGCATATTACCCGCTTGGATCAACGCTCGACACTCCCTACGATTGCCCTTTCTCCCCAGCTTGTCTAGGCGGAGGCCAAACCAGCATGCACGAGGACTTCACCCACGACATCCTATCAATACGGCAATCATATGGATAGCGTCACCAATACCCATCTCGGCGGCAAGAAATGCTTTGAAAAGACCCGCATCGAACAAATCCCTGAAACCCGACTGCGGCCCATCTGCTATCTGTCAGACAGGATTGTCAAACCGGCAATTTCTGCCGACGCCTTGACAGGCCACCCGAGCCGCCGCCAAACTGTTTGCCCATGGGGGACTGACCGATGACATCGTTTGACAGTGAACACGCCGCCGAAATTCACCGGCACCTGCATAGCCATCTGCCCTCCGACCCCGCCCTTCGGGTCAAGGCGCTTGAAAGTCTGGCCATCGAAAAAGGTCTTGTTGCCGCCGAAACCGTTGATAGCTGGATCGAGGCCTACCGTGACCATATCGGCCCGAAACGGGGTGCCGCCGTCGTGGCGCGGGCCTGGACCGACCCCGATTTTCGCGCCCGGCTTCTCGATGACGCCGCCGAAGCGATCAGGGATTTTGGTTTTGAAGGAAGCGCTACCGGCCATCTGAAGGCTGTCGAAAACACGCCCGACACCCATAATCTGATCGTTTGCACGCTCTGCTCCTGTTATCCGTTTTCGCTGCTCGGCATGTCGCCTTCCTGGTATAAATCCACCGAATACCGCGCCCGTTCGGTGCGCGAACCGCGCAAGGTTCTGGCCGAATTCGGCGTCGACCTGCCCGAAAGCGTGGGTGTGCGCGTCTGGGATTCAACCGCCGAACTGCGCTACATCGTGATCCCCCAGCGCCCCACCGGCACCGAAGGCTGGGATGCAGATCCGCTTGCATCCATCGTCACCCGCAATTCGATGATCGGCACTGACCGTGACCTGAAACCGGAGGCGAACTGATGGACGGCACCCATGACCTCGGCGGCAAACAGGGTTTCGGCCCCATTCCCATCGGCGACAATGAACCTTTCCACAATGACTGGGAACGGCGGATGTGGGGCCTCGCCCGCGCAGGTATTCTGCGTGACATCACCATCGACTGGTTCCGCCACGGGTTGGAACGGATGGTTCCCGCCGACTATCTGAGCTTTTCCTATTTCAACAAATGGGCCACGAACTACATCACCCTGATGATCGACAACGGCACATTCACGGAAAACGAGGTTGCCAAGGGCCATCTCACGCAGCCAAATGCACCGGCTGGCCCGCTGACGGTCACCGAAATCCTTGACCGCAACCGCGCCGGATGCATCAGCTTCGCTGTCGACATCCCGCAACCGCCCGCCTTCGCCCCCGGCGACCGGGTGAAGACAAAACGGCGCGTCACGGCCGACCACACCCGGCTTCCGGGATATGCGGCCGCCGCGACCGGCACCATCACCGCCCATCACGGCGCACACGCCCTGCCCGATCGCGGCGCTGCGGGCGAACATGTCGGCGACCATCTCTACACCGTCGAATTCACCGCGCCTGAACTTTGGGGCGACACCGCCAACCCCCGCGATAGCGTCCGGATTGAGCTGTGGGAGAGCTACCTTGTTCGCCCCTGACGATCCGCTCGCCCCCTCGGGCCCGACCTTCGCCGAACCCTGGCACGCGCAGACACTGGCCATCGCCGATGCGCTTATCACCGGCGGCCATTTCTCCGCCACCGATTGGGCCGAAACCCTCGGGGCATCCCTGCGCGCCGCCCACGGCGCGGGCGCACCGGACACCAGCGACACCTACTACAGCGCTGCCCTCGCCGCACTCGAAATCCTGACCGCGCAGAACACATCCCTGTCTTCCGCCGACCTCGCCCGGCGCAAGGAGCAGTGGAAAGCCGCCTATCGCCGCACACCCCACGGCAAACCGGTGCTGCTCGACCCAAACTAAGGCGCGCGTTTGGAATAGTTGCGTTATGCCTTTGATCTGGCGAACCCGATCAAAGGCAACTGACGCTTTAGCCGCGTTGCACCCGGCCCCGCCTTTGTCTACATACGCGCGGAACAGCAATTTCAGCGCGGCGAGGCACCTCATGGCATCCTACCAATACGTCTATCACATGGATGGTGTCTCCAAGACCTATCCCGGCGGCAAGAAGTGCTTTGAGAACATCCGCCTCAACTTCCTCCCCGGCGTCAAGATCGGCGTCGTCGGCGTCAACGGCTCGGGCAAATCCACGCTGCTGCGGATCATGGCCGGCATGGACAAGGATTTTCAGGGCGAGGCCTGGGCCGCCAAAGGCGCCCGCGTCGGCTACCTGCCGCAAGAACCCTATCTCGACCCCAAACTCACCGTGCGTGAAAACGTCATGCTGGGCGTGGCGGCGAAAAAGGCGATCCTTGACCGCTACAACGACCTTGCCATGAACTACTCCGACGAGACCGCCGACGAGATGGCCGACCTTCAGGACCAGATCGACGCAGCCAACCTCTGGGATCTCGACAGCCAGGTCGATGTCGCGCTCGAGGCTCTCCGCTGCCCGCCCGACGACGCCAATGTCGAAACGCTGTCCGGCGGGGAACGCCGCCGCGTGGCGCTCTGCCAGCTTCTGCTCGATGCGCCCGACATGCTGCTTCTGGACGAACCGACCAACCACCTCGATGCCGAAACCGTCGCCTGGCTGCAAAAGCACCTCATCGACTACAAGGGCACCATCCTCATCGTCACCCATGACCGCTATTTCCTCGACGACATCACAAGCTGGATTTTGGAACTCGAACGCGGTCGCGGCATTCCTTATGAGGGCAACTATTCCGCCTGGCTCGACCAGAAGGCCAAGCGCCTGGCGCAAGAGGCCCGCGAAGACAAATCCCGCCAGAAGGTGATGGAAAAGGAACTCGAATGGATCCGCGCCGGGGCCAAGGCGCGTCAGGCCAAGCAAAAGGCCCGGATCAACGCCTATGAGAAAATGGCCGACACGTCGGAACGCGAACGCGTGGGCCGCGCCCAGATCATCATCCCCAACGGCCCCCGCCTTGGCGGCAAGGTGATCGAGGTCGAAAACCTTAAAAAACACATGGGCGACAAGCTCCTGATCGAAGATCTCAGCTTCACCGTTCCGCCCGGCGCCATCGTCGGCATCATCGGCCCCAACGGCGCGGGCAAAACCACGCTCTTCAAGATGATCACCGGCGACGAACAACCCGACAGCGGCACCGTCAAGCTTGGCGACACCGTGCAGCTTTCCTATGTCGATCAGTCCCGCGACGACCTCGACCCCGCCCAGAACGTGTGGGAGGCGATCACCGACAGCCTCGACATCGTGGTCCTAGGCGACGCCGAGGTGAATTCCCGCGCCTATTGCTCGGCCTTCAACTTCAAGGGCTCGGACCAGCAGAAGAAAGTGGGCCTTCTGTCCGGCGGCGAACGCAACCGCGTCCACATGGCGCGGCTCTTGCGCTCGGGCGGCAACGTCTTGCTGCTCGATGAGCCGACCAACGACCTCGACGTCGAAACCCTGCAAGCCTTGGAATCCGCCATCGACGATTTCGCCGGCTGCGCCGTCATCATCTCCCACGACCGCTTTTTCCTCGACCGCCTCTGCACCCACATCCTCGCCTTCGAAGGCGAAGCCCATGTCGAATGGTTCGAAGGCAACTTCGAGGCTTATGAGGAAGACAAGATCAGAAGGTTGGGGCCGGACAGCGTTGAACCCAAGAGGGTGAAATACAAGAAATTCAGCCGCTGATGCGGCTGGATTGCTTGGATTTCGCACGCGGGTTCAACGAGTGCGCGAAAGCGATTGCGAAGCAAACGCGTGCGGCACCCGGTGAAGGGAACGTGCTGCCGTTGGAGCCGAAGCGGGTGAAGTATAAGAAGTTTACGAGGTGAGGGGGCCACTTTGACAAATGGATGCCAAAGAATATGCGCAGGAGATTCTTGAACCAGTAGTATCACGGTACCTGAGGGAGCAAGCATCAAAGGAACTTGCATTCGCAGCCTGTATACTCTCGTTCCATTTCGTCGAATACGCTGCTAAATCATTGAACAAAGAACGTTCAGAGATTGAAAACGATCTGAGAAGTCAAGGCTATGAATTCGATGTTGTTCATGCTGTAGCAGTCGCCGCGAAACACACTTCGGCGGACAATCAGAGGCTCACATACCATGGGCTAAAGGAGGCAGATTGTATGATAGCAACTGGTCACGCGTTTTCGGACGGAACATATTTCTCGGATGGCACCTCGTATGCTGACCATGAGGATTCAATCCGGGTGCAAACGCCAGACGGCAATTTTCATGATCTCGCTTTTATTTTACCTCGACTGGTAAATCACATTCGATCCACATTGCAAACGGCAAGCAACCCGTAGCAAGCCGTAGGATGCGTTCTCGCACGCACCATTCCCATCCCCCACGCCGGGCACCCGCCATCCCTGTCACCCCCGCGAAAGCGGGGGTCTCTCCCAACCCGATACCCGCTTTCGCGGGCATGACAAGCAACCCGTAGGCCGGGCTTCAGCCCGGC
>JBATDH010000233.1:0-6147 GCA_049663365.1 Albidovulum sp.
GCTTCGCAGCGGGCGGTTTCCATCGCCTCATAGAGGTCGCGGGCCATCTGGCCGGTGGGGGCATATTTGTTGGCGACCCTGGCGTCATGATAGCGGTGACGCAGCGCGAAGGCGTCCGCCGTGCCGCGCGCCACCAGCACCTCGTCGCGGGTCATTCGGCGGCTGACCTGCGGCAGACGCATGGTGTCGGCGGTCATGCCGGGCGGATCGACCGAATAGCTGACGGTCAGTTCCGGATCGTCGGCCATGGTCTTGGTGGCCTCGGCGAGGGCCTTCTTGAACGGATCGGCGGGGTTGTCGGAAGGTTTGGTCATGTTACCCGGCTCGTCCCTTGCGTAGGGTGGGCTTTAGCCCACCGTTCCGGCATGGCGGGCTGAAGCCCGCCCTACGAAATCTGCACTGTCACCGAATGCTCTGGCTTGCCGCACTTTCCGGCAGTTCCTCGTCAAAGCAGCGCTGGTAGAATTCGGCCACCGTCTGGCGTTCCAGCTCGTCGCATTTGTTGAGGAAGGTGAGCCGGAACGCATAGCCCACGTTGCGGAATATCTCGGCGTTCTGGGCCCAGTTGATCACGGTGCGGGGGCTCATCACGGTCGACAGATCGCCGTTCATGAAGGCGGTGCGGGTGAGATCGGCGACGGTGACCATCTGGCTGATGGTCTTGCGGCCCTTGTCGTTGTTGTAATGCGGGTTCTTGGCCAGCACGATCGCGGTTTCGGCGTCGTGGCTGAGGTAGTTCAGCGTGGCCACCAGCGACCAGCGGTCCATCTGGGCCTGGTTGATCTGCTGGACGCCGTGGTAAAGGCCCGTGGTGTCGCCAAGGCCCACGGTGTTTGATGTCGCGAACAGCCGGAACGAGGGGTGCGGGGTGATGATTTCGTTCTGATCGAGCAGCGTCAGCTTGCCGTCATGCTCCAGCACCCGCTGGATCACGAACATCACATCGGCGCGGCCCGCGTCATATTCGTCGAACACGATGGCGACGGGATTGCGCAGCGCCCAGGGCAGGATGCCTTCGTGGAACTCGGTCACCTGCTTGCCGTCGCGCAGTTTGATCGCATCCTTGCCAATGAGGTCAATGCGGCTGATATGGCTGTCGAGGTTGACGCGGACGCAGGGCCAGTTCAGGGCTGCGGCCACCTGTTCGATATGGGTGGATTTGCCGGTGCCGTGATAGCCCTGGATCATCACCCGGCGGTTATAGGCAAAGCCCGCGAGAATCGCCAAGGTGGTGTCGGGGTCGAATTTATAGGTCGGGTCAACCACCGGTACGCGGTCGGTACGTTCAGCAAAACCCTTTACTTTCATATCGGTATCAATGCCGAACACCTCCCGGACAGAGATTTCTTCGGTGGGTTTTGCTATCTGATCCAACATTCGGTCCGCCATATCCTGATGGCACCCTTTCCTAGGGCGCGCCAATGCGGCTTTGATGGAACATATCAGTCATGGGTGCAAGGGTCGCGGCGGGTTCACGACGGGGTTTTGCGCCGATTTCGACGTTTCAGCCGGTTCGCGCAACTGTGAAGGCGGGGCCTCGGGATTTTACCCTTGTTACGGCAACTTTCGGGCATGGTCGGCGTAGATCATTGCACAAACACTTCGAAAAGGAGCCATACCATGACCACGCGCAGAAAATTCATCGCCCTGAGCGGCACCGGCATCGCCATGATCCTGGCAGGTGGTGTCAACCGTTCCAGCGCCGCCACCGGGTTCGAAATAGAAAAGACCGAGGCCGAATGGCGCGCCATCCTGACCCCGGCGCAATTCGCAGTATTACGCGAGGAAGATACCGAGCGCGCGGGGTCGAGCCCCCTGGACAAGGAGCACCGCGAGGGCACGTATGCCTGTGCGGGTTGCGATCTGCCGCTTTATTCGTCTAAGGCGAAATACGACAGCGGCACCGGCTGGCCTTCGTTCTACGAGCCGCTGCCCGATGCGGTCGCGACCAAGGCCGACTGGGGCATCCTGGGCAAGCGCACCGAGGTGCATTGCCGCCGCTGTGGCGGGCATCTGGGGCATGTGTTCAATGACGGGCCAGAGCCGACCGGCAAGCGCTATTGCATGAACGGGGTTGCGATGGTGTTCAAACCCGTCTAGCGTCAGCCATCCGTTTTTGCCTTTGCGACAACAATGGCTTGCTTGATCTGTGCCGTTCGGGTCGGTCGGGAGGAAATCATGCCGTCTACCAAAAGTCTCGGCCAGACCGCCTTGAAGGCCGACCCCAGGCTGGGCGACATTCAGTGGTACGACCGGCTTAAATTCGTGACCGCGGAAATCGGACTTCTGGTGACCTATGTTGTGGCAAGTTTAGCAATGCCGGGCCAGTTCCAGATATCCATATTGTCGGTTTGGCACATTCTGGCGCTGGCGTTGGCTTTGCTTGTCCTGTGGCAAGCAATGTCGCTGATACAGTTCCGAATGATGCGGAAGAACGCCTCTGAAAGGGCGCATGCGGCCATTGCCGAGACGCGGGCGGCGTGGTCAAAAAGCGACGCCGATGAGCTGCGACGGATCGTTGTTCAGGTGATGGACAAGAACCGGGCGAAGCGCGACAGGACCGACGAGTCTGGGTCCGGTGATGGTGCCGCCGGCTAACCATGCGCCAAGTTGGCCCTAGATGAGACCGCCCGCCCCCACACGGTTGGATCGTCAGACGCAAAACGAGATTGTCCAGAAATTGATGGCCAATCCGAACTACACGTTTGATGTCGTCAGAAGTTCTGCGGATCGAAGATTTGCGGACCCGAAGCTGATTGACGGGTGGTTAAGTGTTCTGGAGGAAATTCAGCAAGCTGATGATCGTGTCGCGCCGACATGGCGCGATTGGATTTGGGTCTTCGTCGGCGTGGCGGTCGCGGCGACAAGTCTTGCCGTATGCGATTTCAGTCGTCTGGACATTGTGAATGTATTGGGATCGGGGGCCGCGATATTGGGGGGGACTGCTCGCCTATCGTGAGTTTGACAGGATTTCGGCGCTCTTCATCGTCTATTCCGACCGGGCGCAAGCAATAGCTACAGCGGCCAGATTGCTTGCCGAATACGCCCCGTCTGGGGGCGAACCCAAACCGTTGCCGTGAATGTCACGCGCCAGAGCCGAGCACGTTGAAATACAATCAAAATACTATGTTGCCATCGCTCAATCGCGGAAATTGCGGCTTTCCTTGATCTGGTCCCAGGCCCAGACCACCTCTTGCAACCGGTCTTCGTCGTCGCGGTTGCCGCCATTCATGTCGGGGTGCAGGTCCTTGACCAGTGACTTGTATTGCTTGCGAATCTCGGGTCGGGTCCAGTTGTCGCGCGCCTCGAGGATATCGAGCGCCTTGCGTTCGGTGGGCGGCAGCCGCCGCCCGACGGCGGCGCGGCCAGGGTTTCGGGTGGCATTGGCACCGAGGATTTCCATCGGGTCTTCGACCCCGAGACGTTGCCAGGCGCGGTCTTCTTCGCCCATCTTGCCAAAGGGTTTGGTTTCGCGGCCCCAGACCCGGTCCTTGTCGAGAAAGCTCTGGAATTCCTCGTCGGTCTGGCCCTGAAAGAAGTTCCATTTCAGGTTATATTCGCGGATATGCTCGCGGCAGAACCAGAAGAATTCATCCAGATGATCGGGCGATTTCGGGGCGCGGTACTGGCCAGTTTCGGTGCAACCGACAGAGTCGCATTGCCGGGTCGATGTCTCGAACGCGCCCGACATGCCACGCCTGCCTTTGGTGCGCTTCTTTTTGTCGGAAGCCGCAGAGATATCGAAACCAAAAGGATCGCTTCTTGTCATAGGGTCCTCAATGTGTTGGCTTTCCGACTCGGGCGGCCAAGTCTAGGGTATTTTGCCGGGCGTTAAAGGGGGGTATGTCAAAAATGCGGGTTGCCGAGGAAATTGAGGCGCGGTTGGTGGCGGCATTCGCGCCGGAAAAGTTGGAAGTGGTCGATGACAGCGAAAGCCACAGGGGCCATGCCGGGCACCGCGAAGGCGGGCAAAGTCATTTCAACGTGATGATCCGCGCGACGGTTTTCAAGGACATGAGCCGGGTTGCGCGGCACCGCGCCGTTCATGCCGCCCTCGGGGCTGATCTGGTCGGGCACATTCATGCGCTGGCGCTGGATATCGCAGGCTGAAGTCCGCGCCGGGTTATTCCGACGGGGTCGGTTTTTCGGCGGCATCCGGCAGGCGCGCGGCGGCACCAAGCTTGATCGTCGGGGCCAGTGGTGCGGTGTCGTCGCGGACCGAAATGCGCGGGGCGGTGGACGCGGCGGGTTCGCGGGCTTTCAACGGCACCATCGGTATGTCGGCAGGGTCTTTGGCGGCCTGCTTCCCAGTGGCTGGTTTGTCGGAGGCGGCGGGCAGGCTGCGGCGGAATGTCAGCAGGTTCTGATAGACCGTGACCTTGCGGGTGAAACCGGCGCGTTCCTCGGCGGGCAGGGTGTCGGCGCGGATATAGTCCCAGCCATCGCGCCCCATTTCGTTCATCAGCAGGGTCATCGCATGGGCAAAACGGTCGGCGGGGGTTTTCGCACCCTTGGCCTTTTCGCCGCGGGTGGGGGCGGGGATCACTTTATATTCATAGCGGGTCATCGTCGCCTCGTCGCTGGTCATCGGGGGGGTGTTTAGCCGATTGCGCAGGGCGGTGCCAGATCGGCGGGCGAGAAAGCCGAAAGGCGGGGTATGGGGGTCACAGGGGGGGCATTGTACGGGCCGCTGTCAAAGCCCGAGTTTCTGGGCCACCAGTGCGTTGACGGTTGCCGGGTTGGCCTTGCCGCCGGTGGCTTTGAGCACCTGACCCACGAACCAGCCGGCGAGTTTGGGGTTGGCCTTGGCCTTTTCGACCTGATCGGGGTTTTGGGCGATGACCGCATCCACAGCGGCCTCGATAGCACCTGTGTCGGTGACCTGCTTCATGCCGCGTTTGGCAGCTACCTCGGCGGGGTCGCCGCCGTCGGTCCAGAGGATTTCGAACAGGTCCTTGGCCATCTTGCCCGAGATTTCGCCCGAGCCCAGAAGGTCGAGCATCCCGCCAAGCTGGTCGGCGGAAAGCGGCGTTTCAGCGATGCCCAGCCCTTCCTTGTTCAGCCGACCGAACAGTTCGTTGATCACCCAGTTGGCGGCGGTCTTGCCATCGCGGCCCTTGGCGACGGTCTCGAAAAAGGCGGCGTTTTCAAGTTCGGCGGTCAGCACGCCCGCGTCATAGTCGGTCATGCCGTAATCGGCGACGAACCGCGCCTTTTTCGCGTCCGGCAGTTCCGGCATTTTGGCGGCGATATCGTCGACCCAAGCCTGCTCTATCTCCAAAGGCAATAGGTCGGGGCAGGGGAAATAGCGGTAATCATGCGCCTCTTCCTTGGAGCGCATGGAGCGGGTTTCATTCTTGTCCGGATCGTAAAGCCGGGTTTCCTGATGCACCATGCCGCCGTCTTCGAGGATAGCGATCTGGCGGCGCGCCTCGTAGTCGATGGCGGCCTGGATGAAGCGGGTGGAGTTCATGTTCTTGATTTCGCAGCGCGTGCCGAGATGGGCGAAATCCTGGGTCGCCTGATATTTTTCGTACTGGCCGGGGCGGCAGACCGAGACGTTGACATCGGCGCGCAGGTTGCCGTTTTGCATGTTGCCGTCGCAGGTGCCCAGATAGCGCAGGATCTGGCGCAGTTTGAGGACATAGGCGGCGGCTTCCTCGGGGCCACGGATGTCGGGGCGGCTGACGATTTCCATCAGCGCGACACCGGTGCGGTTGAGGTCGACGAAGGACATGTTGGGGTCCATGTCGTGGATGGATTTGCCCGCGTCCTGTTCGAGGTGGATGCGTTCGATGCGCACCAGCCGGGCGATGCCCGGCGAAAGTTCGACCAGCACCTCGCCCTCACCCACGATGGGGTGGTAGAGCTGGCTGATCTGGTAGCCCTGCGGCAGGTCGGGATAAAAATAATTCTTGCGGTCGAAGGCCGAAAAAAGGTTGATCTGCGCCTTGAGGCCAAGGCCGGTGCGCACCGCCTGTTCGACACAGAAATCATTGATCACCGGCAACATGCCGGGCATGGCCGCATCGACGAAGGCGACGTTGGAATTGGGTTCCTGACCGAATTCGGTCGAGGCACCGGAAAACAGCTTGGCCTTGGAGGCGACCTGAGCGTGGATTTCCATGCCGATCACCAGTTCCCAGT
>JBATDH010000234.1:0-7780 GCA_049663365.1 Albidovulum sp.
CAAGCACGCTGGAACTTGTGCTGTTTTCAACTGATACCGAAGGTTATCTGGTCACACTCGCCGCCAAACGCCCCGGTATCGCCGTGGTGTTGCGTGACAGCACCGATCCCAAATCCGACATGCCTTACGAACCGGTTCTGGTCACGGCTTCTGCATATGAAGGCCAGGACTACATGGATAGTGGCGACGGGCTGATAGAACTGGTGCCCATGCCTGACGGTCTTATCGCCTGGATACAGGATTTCGTCGACGCCCACCATGTTGAAGAGCCGTTTATCAAACGCAAACGGGACCGAAAGCGCGTCGATCTGGTCGAAGATGGCAAAGGCGACGCCCGCGTGCGGCAGGCTTCGGATGTCTACCGCGCCCCGCGCCCGGCCAATGTGGGGGATGTATAATGGACAGCACCCAATCCCCTGCAAACTTCTGGTCGCGCCGTCGCGCCGCGGTTGAGGCCGAGACCGCCGCAGAATTGGCGACCTGCGAAGCCGCAAAAGCCGCCGAAACCCAACAGGCGATCAAGGCCGCACAGGCTGAAAAGACCGATGCGGAAATCCTCGAAGAACTGGGGTTGAAAAACCCCGATGACATGATCGCGGGCGATGATTTCGCCGCCTTCATGCGGTCGGCTGTGCCCGAACGCCTGCGCCGCCGCGCCTTGCGTGTGTTGTGGCGATCTAACCCGGTGCTGGCAAATCTCGACGGTTTGCTTGACCATGACGATGATTTTACGGACGCGGCGACAGTGATGCCCGGTCTCAAAACCACCTATCAGGTGGGCAAAGGAATGCTTCACCACGTTCGGGAAGTGGCGCGTCAGGCAGAAAAGCTTGGTAATGCGGCGGATGCAGTGGATGCGGATATATGCCCCAAGATCGTGGATGAAAACTGCACTTCCGAACCCGAGATGATGCTTGCAACCCACGCCGTCGAAGCCGACAGTAATGATGCCCCGATAGAGGGTCAGGCAGCACCCAACCTGGTTGAGCCGACGCGCCGCCATATGCGTTTTGCCTTCACCGAAGACACACGCAGGGAAAACTGATGATGCAAACCGCTGCCGCAGCAACAAGCTGGAAAATTGCCGAAGAAGATCAGTTGCGCGCTGATCTCTACGGATTTCTGTCAGCGCTGCTGGCGGCCCCGCCAGACACAGACCTGCTTGCGCGCACATCTTCGCTGGCAGGTGACGATACGCCGCTTGGCCGCTCGATAGCCGCGCTGGCCAAACTGGCCAGGCAATCCGGCCCGGACGCGGCCGAGCGGGAATTCAACAACCTCTTCATAGGTCTCGGGCGCGGCGAGTTGTTGCCCTATGCCAGCTATTACATGACCGGCTTTTTGAACGAAAAGCCTCTGGCTCTCTTGCGCAAGGACATGGCTGGGTTTGGCATCAGCCGCGCCCCCAATGTTTTTGAACCCGAGGACAATATCGCCAGCCTGATGGAGATGATGGTCGGCCTGATTGCAGGCCGGTTTGGCGATCCGGCACCTCTGGCCCGGCAAAAAGAGTTTTTCAACCGCCACATATCCCCTTGGGCGTTGCATTTTTTCACCGACCTCGAAGGGGCGAAGGGATCAGTTCTATATGCACCTGTGGGCGCAGTGGGGCGGCATTTTATGGAAATTGAGCGTGAAGCGTTCCGCCTGACGGGCGGCTAGGTGTGGATTTCCAGATGGCGGGCCATGGACCTGCCCGGACAAAACCGGCGGATGGTTCCGCCACAAAGACGTAGCGAAGGAGGTTATTCGATGAGCAAGACAACCGGTACGGCAGAGAAAAGCCGCCGCGACTTTCTGAAACTGGCTTCCGTTTCCGCGCCTGCGGCAGTTGCCGCTGTGACGCTTAGCGGAACTGACGCAGAAGCCGTGGAAACCAGCACAGAAGGCTCCGGTCTTCGGGATACCGACCAAACCCGTGCCTATTTCGAAAGTGCACGATTCTAAGGATATCATGAATGTCGGACCACGATGTTTCGTGACGGTCCGGCAAGCAACAACCCAGCCCACCGGCAAATCAGACCGGTCCAGCAAGGGAGAAGACAATGCTGAGGAAAAAGACCAGCGGTGCGGTGCGCAGTTCGCAAGCCACCAGCTTAGCCGTTTCAATAGGTGCCAAATCCGTTGACCGGCGCGCGTTTTTGCGTGGTTCCGGTCTGGCGATTGGTGGTCTGGCGGCTTTGGGTGCCACCGGTGGTACGGTTACCCGTGCCACGGCCCAGACGGCAGCCAATAGCGCCGTTGAGACGATCAAGTCGGTCTGCACCCATTGTTCGGTCGGATGTACGATCATCGCAGAAGTCGACAACGGCGTCTGGATCGGTCAGGAACCGGGCTATGACAGCCCGTTCAACCTTGGCGGCCATTGCGCCAAAGGGGCTGCGGTGCGCGAACACGCCCATGGCGAGCGTCGCCTGAAATACCCGATGAAAAAAGAAGGCGGTGTCTGGAAGCGTATGAGCTGGGACGACGCCATTACCGAGATTGGCGACAAGATGCTGGCGATCCGGGGTGAAAGCGGGCCGGACAGCGTTTACTGGCTGGGATCGGCCAAGCATTCGAACGAACAGGCCTATCTTTTCCGCAAATTCGCCGCCTACTGGGGCAGCAACAATGTCGATCACCAGGCCCGTATCTGCCATTCGACGACGGTCGCGGGTGTTGCCAACACTTGGGGCTACGGCGCCATGACCAACTCCTACAACGACATCCATAATTCGCAAGCGATCTTTCTGATCGGCGGCAACCCTGCCGAAGCGCACCCGGTATCCTTGCTGCACCTGCTGAAAGCCAAGGAAGAAAACAATGCGCCGCTGATCGTGTGTGATCCGCGTTTCACCCGTACGGCGGCCCATGCTGACGAATATATGCGGATGCGCCCCGGTACGGATGTTGCGGTTATCTGGGGTCTCTTGTGGCACATCTTCGAGAATGGCTGGGAAGACAAGGAATTCATCCGGACCCGTGTCTGGGGCATGGATCAGATCCGCGACGAAGTGAAAAAATGGACACCGGCAGAAACTGAACGCGTGACCGGCATTCCCGGAAGCCAGATGGAACGCGTGGCGCGCACGCTAGCCAATAATCGCCCTGGAACGGTTATTTGGTGCATGGGCGGCACCCAGCACAGCAACGGCAACAACAACACGCGCGCCTATTGCGTGCTGCAACTTGCCTTGGGCAACATGGGTATCGCCGGTGGTGGAACCAACATCTTCCGTGGTCATGATAACGTGCAGGGTGCCACCGACCTTGGTGTTCTGAGCCATGACCTGCCGGGTTATTACGGTCTGGCGCCTGGTGCATGGGCGCATTGGGCCCGCGTCTGGGAAGAGGATCTCGACTGGCTCAAGGGTCAGTTTGTCAACCTCAAGGATGGCGACGGCAATGACGCCAAGGACAAGGATGGCAATCCGATTAGTCTGATGAACACCAATGGCATTCCGGTCAGCCGCTGGATCGACGGCGTTCTGGAAGACAAGGCAAACATCGAACAGAACGACAATGTTCGCGCCATGGTGCTTTGGGGCCATGCGCCCAACTCGCAGACCCGCGGCGCGGAAATGAAAACCGCCATGGAAAAGCTGGATATGCTGGTCGTCGTCGATCCCTATCCGACAGTGTCAGCGGTTCTGCATGACCGAACCGACGGGGTTTATCTTCTACCCGCCTCTACGCAGTTCGAAACCTCGGGTTCCGTGACTGCCTCCAACCGATCGCTTCAATGGCGTGATCGGGTCATCGCGCCTGTTTTCGAGAGTCTGCCGGACCAGACCATCATGGCCAAATTCGCCACCAAGTTCGGTTTTGCGGATCGTCTGTTCCGCAATATCGAGGTCAAAGACGGCGAACCGGTGGTTGAGGACATAACCCGCGAATTCAATCGTGGTATGTGGACCGTCGGTTATACCGGCCAGTCACCCGAGCGCCTCAAGATGCACATGGCCAACCAATACACCTTCGACAAGACCACGTTGCGTGCCAATGGCGGCCCTGCCGACGGTGATTTTTACGGTCTGCCTTGGCCCTGCTGGGGCACGCCTGAGATGAATCATCCGGGCACGGCAATCCTTTATGATATGTCGATACCGGTTTCCAAAGGCGGCCTGACCTTCCGCGCCCGTTTCGGGGTGGAACGTGATGGCGATAACCTTCTGGCCGAGGGCGTCTATTCGAAAGATTCCGAGATCCAGGACGGCTATCCGGAATTCACCATGCAGATGCTGATGGATCTGGGATGGGACGGCGACCTGACCGATGACGAGCGCAAGGCGATTGACGCCGTCGGCGGACCGAAGGCCAACTGGAAAGTGGACCTTTCCGGCGGCATCCAGCGCGTTGCGATCAAGCATGAATGCGCGCCGTTCGGCAATGCCAAGGCCCGCGCGGTGGTGTGGACATTCCCTGATCCGGTGCCATTGCACCGCGAACCGCTTTACACGAATCGGCGTGATCTGGTGGCGGATTATCCAACCTACGAAGACAGGCGGCTTTACCGCCTGCCGACCATGTATGCCTCGATCCAGCAAAAGGATTTCTCCAAGGATTATCCAATCATCCTGACCTCGGGTCGTCTGGTCGAATATGAAGGCGGCGGTGAAGAAAGCCGGTCAAACCCCTGGCTTGCGGAATTGCAGCAAGACATGTTCGTCGAAATCAACCCGCGCGACGCCAACAACCTTGGCATTCGCGACCGCACCCAGGTTTGGGTCGAGGGTCCGGAAGGCTCGGCCGTGAAGGTTATGGCGATGATCACCGAAAGGGTGGGCGCAGGCGTTGCCTTCATGCCCTTCCACTTTGGCGGGCATTTCCAGGGCAAGGACTTAAGGGACAAATACCCGGAAGGCGCCGACCCCTATGTCTTGGGTGAATCGTCAAACACCGCACAGACCTATGGCTATGACAGCGTCACCCTGATGCAGGAAACCAAAGCCACCCTCTGCAAGATCAGCGCAGCATAAGGAGACAGAAAAATGGCACGAGTAAAATTTCTCTGCGACGCTGAACGCTGCATCGAATGCAACGCCTGCGTCACCGCCTGCAAGAACGAGCATGAGGTCCCCTGGGGTATCAACCGCCGCCGGGTCGTCACCATCAATGATGGCTCGCCCGGTGAACGGTCGATCTCGGTCGCCTGCATGCATTGTTCGGATGCACCTTGTATGGCAGTTTGTCCGGTGGATTGCTTTTATCAGACGGCCGACGGCATCGTCCTGCACTCCAAGGACCTCTGCATCGGTTGTGGATATTGCTTTTACGCCTGTCCGTTTGGCGCACCGCAATATCCGCAGGCAGGCAATTTCGGGTCGCGCGGCAAGATGGATAAATGCACCTTCTGCGCCGGTGGCCCGGAAGAGGACAATTCGACAGCCGAGTTCCAGAAATACGGGCGCAACCGGATCGCCGAAGGCAAGCTGCCGATCTGCGCCGAAATGTGTTCAACCAAAGCGTTGCTGGCTGGTGACGGCGATGTCGTTTCGGCAATCTACCGTGAACGGGTCGTTGCACGTGGCTTTGGCTCTGGCGCATGGGGTTGGGGCACGGCTTACGATCAGAAAGCTGCCAACTGATACCCGTCGACTGATTTCAACAGGGCTGCGCGATGTTTGCAGCCTTGTTGAACCAAAAGCATCCGGGCTGCCGACAGGTGGTCCGAAGTGAGGCGACGACCAATGATAGATCGGGACCGGCAGATGACCCTGCATAAAATAGCCGTTGTGCTGCTGGCGCTGATGCTTATTGCTTTGCAACCTACAGGAAGTCTGGCCCAGACACCGACTGATAGCCGTGCGGCCACTGGAGGCGCGCAAACGCTGGAAGATATCCTGGCCCGGCAACGCGGTGAAAAGATCGACGATACATTTCGCCGGGACGCGACCGGTTCGGCTGCATCCGCAGCGGGCATCGCCGAACAATTGGGCACGTTGGGCGGGGCGTCAGACCCCGAACTGTGGCGGGCAATGCGCTTTGGATCGGCCGATATCACAGCATCCTCCCATGGCCCTGCCGCGGAGGTCCTGATTCAGGATAGCGGCATGACCTGGCTACAGTTCCGCAAGGGGCCGATGGCGCATTGGGGCGGCTACCTGTTATTGGGGATGCTGGCGATTCTGGCGGTGTTTTATGCGCTGCGCGGCAAAATTCGTCTGGATGGTGAACCGGCGGGGCGGACCATCTTGCGCTTCAGTGCGATCGAACGGTTTGCCCATTGGTTGCTGGCCGGTTCATTCATTTTGCTTGGCGTGACGGGCCTGCTGACACTTTTCGGGCGCGTAGCAATCATTCCGCTGCTGGGGAAAGATGCGTTCTCGACCGTCGCGATGGCCGGAAAATGGCTGCACAACAATGTAGCCTGGGCCTTTATGCTCGGTCTGGTTCTGGTGACTGTGTTTTGGATCGCGCAGAACATTCCCAACCGGCATGACCTGAAATGGTTGGCCATGGGAGGAGGTCTGTTTTCCAAGGGCGTCCATCCGCCAGCCAGGAAATTCAACGCGGGTCAAAAGATCATTTTCTGGGCTGTCGTGGTCTTGGGTGGTTCAATTTCCGTGTCTGGATTGTCTTTGCTGTTCCCATTTGATCTGCCCTTGTTTTCTGCAACTTTCACCAAAATCAATGCGCTGGGGTTACCCCAGTTGTTTGGCTACGGCGACCTGCCCACCGCGCTGGGTCCGCAACAGGAAATGCAGTTGGCGCAGCTTTGGCACGGCATCGTCGCCTTTCTTTTCATGGCCATCATCCTTGCCCATATCTACCTTGGTACAATCGGAATGGAGAGGGCGTTCGACGCCATGGGAAGTGGTGAGGTTGACGTGCAATGGGCAAAGGAACACCATGGACTATGGTACGATGAAGTGATGCAAAGTGACGTCAGCCCGAAAAATGGCCCGGCACCTGCCGAATGATCGCCTTGGCTGTGAACGCATCTGGAGATAACCGGCCCGGTCCGGGCCAATAGGGAGACGGAAGTGCAAAGCATGTTTCTGGCTTTTCTGGCGATTGCGGTTATCGCGGTAGCGGCGGATTATGGGCTTGCTCGGGCCGGGTTTTCTACCCAAGAAACAAGCACCGGTGCGGATGTCCGCCTGGACTGATCCGAAAGGCCGATGACGATCATGCCGATGACCGCCGCAACCGAACGGCCGCCCGCGACGCCGGATGACGACGGTGCTCATCACGATGCAGCCTTGCGTCAGGTTTCGATCCTAATCGTGGATGACGAACCGGGGATGCGCAATTTCCTCATGCGCACGCTCGGGCCACTGTGCAAGCGCATCGAAGAGGCGGCAAATGCCGCAGCGGCATCGAAGCTTCTGGATGCCCAGCATTTTGATCTGGTGATCCTCGACAATGTCATGCCGGGGCAATCTGGTCTCGATTGGCTGGCCGAACAGCGCCGGGTCGGATTTTTTTCAGAAGCGATCCTGATGACGGCCTATGCCGATCTTGATACCGCCATCCATGCGCTGCGAGTCGGAGCAACCGATCTGGTGTTGAAACCTTTCCGGTCAAATCAGATATTGAATGCGGTCCGACGTTCGATTGATCAAAGGTTTTTGCGCCGCGAAAATTCATTGCTGAAACATGAGCTGAGTTTTGACAGCAAAGCCACGCGGGGACGGTTGCTAGGGCGTTCGCCGCGGATCGAGGCGGTAAGAAGCGCATTGAAAAAGGTGGCGCGCTTGCCGACACCGGTGCTACTGACAGGTGAAAGCGGCACCGGAAAAGAAATAGCTGCTCGCACGTTGCATGCGATGTCAGACCGTGCCGACAGACCCTT
>JBATDH010000235.1:0-4525 GCA_049663365.1 Albidovulum sp.
GCCGGGGGCCTCGCCGCTGCCGGGGCTGGAGGCGTCCGGCCATGTCGCTGCCCTGGGGCCGGGTGTCAACGAATGGTCGCTGGGCGATGCGGTCTGCGCGCTGTTGCCGGGGGGTGGTTATGCCGAATATGTGGTGACGCCGGCGGCCCATGCCTTGCCGGTGCCAAAGGGGCTGGATATGCGCGCGGCGGCCTGCCTGCCGGAAACCTGCTTCACCGTCTGGTCGAATGTGTTCATGCGCGGCGGTTTGCGGGCGGGCGAGCGTTTCCTGGTGCATGGCGGATCGTCGGGCATCGGAACCACAGCTATCCAGATCGCCAATGCCCTGGGGGCACGGGTGTTCACCACCGCCGGGTCGGCGGAAAAATGCGCCGCCTGCACGGATTTGGGCGCCGAACACGCGATCAATTACCGCGATGAGGATTTTGTCGAAGTTCTGCGCGCGGAAGGTGGGGCCAACCTGATCCTCGACATGGTCGGCGGCGACTACATCGCCCGAAACATCAAGGCGCTGGCGGATGAGGGGCGGCTGGTGCAGATCGCCTTCCTGTCCGGTCCCAAGGTGGAACTGAACTTCGCCCCGATGATGATGCGGCGGTTGACCATCACCGGATCAACCCTGCGCCCGCAAAGTGACCTCGCCAAGGCGCGGATTGCTGACGAGCTGCGCAAGAACGTCTGGCCGCTGATCGCGGCGGGCAAGGTGACCCCGGTGATCGATTCGGAATATCCGCTGGCAGATGCGGCGGCGGCCCATGCGCGGATGGAAAGCTCCGGCCATATCGGCAAGATTGTGCTAAAAGTTGGCTAAGCAGGCGCAATGTCATCTGTCGGCGACTGCGACATATCGACTTGACCGGTTGGCAAGCGCACGCCACCGCCCATCTTTTTCACATAGGGCGTGATTTTGCGCCCTTCCTTGCCACCCGAGCATGAAGGAGCGAGACATGAGTGCGACGCAAGAAGGCGAATTCGTTTTTCTGGATGGTTTCCCACAGGATGTCGTGGCGGTTTCGGCCAAGGGCCATATCTCCAGGGCCAACTATGAGAACCAGCTGATCCCGCATATTCGCGATACCATAACGAGCCAGGGCAAGGTGCATCTGCTTTACGAAATGGGGCCGGATTTCAAGGGCTTCTCTGCTGGGGCGGCCTGGGAGGATGCGACTTTCGGTCTGATGCATCTGAGCGACTTCGGCCATATTGCCATTGTCACGGATGTCGAGTGGATCCGTCTGGGGGCAAAGCTGTTCGCGCCGCTCATTTCATCCCCGGTTCATGTCTTCCATGTCGCTGAGCGGGATGCGGCGCAGCGCTGGATCAGCGAGGCCGCCAATCAGTCAGGGGCCGAACCCGGTGTCGAAGCGACCCACAAGATTGCGCTGCTGGAAGATCGCCTGCCACCCGATCCGTAAGGGCACGGCCGTTCCGCGTCTAACGGATTGCCATGTGCAAACGCTGTAGAACAGTGTATGCTGCAATGCAGCATCAACATCGCAAAACCGAGGGTCGGGTATGGCAGGCAAGGTGATCGCAGTAGCCCAGCAAAAGGGCGGGTCGGGCAAAACGACAATCGCGGTCAATCTGGCGGTCGCCTTTCTGAAACGTGGCGCGACGGTTGCGCTGCTCGATACCGATCCGCAGGGGTCACTTGGCCGCTGGTTCATGGCGCGGCGCGAAACGCTCGGGACGGAACGTCTGGAATTTTCCACATCTTCCGCCTGGGGCGTGTCTTATGAGTGCGAAAAGCTGAAACGCGACGCGGATTTCGTCATCATCGACACCCCGCCCAAGGTGGATGCCGATCTGCGCCCAGCTCTGCGCGAGGCCGATCTGATCCTGGTGCCGGTCGCTTCGTCCCATGTCGATCTTTGGGCGACGGAAGGGGTGCTCGACCTTGCCGCGCGCGAGAAAAAGCAGGCCTGGCTGGTGATGAACCGCAAAAGGGCGGGGACACGGCTGGGTGATGATGTGGCCCGCGCGGCGGGCGCGTTGAATGCGGGGCTGATGGGTGCCGGGCTGGCCAACCGGGTGGTCTATGCCGAAAGCCTCGGACAGGGGTTGGGCGCGATGGAAGCGGGGCGTGGCGTTGCCGCGACCGAGGTGGCGGCCCTTGCCGATGAAATCCTGAAACTGCTCTGACCCATCGCGACAGGTGGTCGCAGGTGTCTTGCCCTTTGCCCAAGCCATCCCATATCGGCGGCAGGTTTTAACAAAGGGAGCGACTGGCGCAATGCAATGCCCGATTGACGGCAATACACTGGTAATCACTGAACGCAGCGGGGTCGAGATTGACTACTGCCCCACATGCCGGGGGGTGTGGCTGGATCGCGGCGAACTGGACAAGATCCTTGCCCGGATGCAGGCTGAAATGGCCCCGCCAGCCGTCTTGTCAGAACCTGCGCCCCGCAACCGGCCTGAACCTGATCGGCGGGCCGACCCGCGCCATGATGCCCGTGCCGCCCAATCGAGACGGTGGGATGATGACGACGACGATGATGATGACCGCGGGCGACGGCGCTCCAGAAAACGCGAAAGCTTTTTGTCAGAGTTGTTTGATTTCTGACGCAGGTATCGGCGTTTGCGTTGTTTACAGCATGGGGCGATTGGGCCGATATTGAACCCGACCCAAGAACGGAGGATCCCATGGCGACTATTTCGCGTGATTTCACCGGCCAGACCGTGATCACCACATTCGAGATGACCCCCGGCACCGCCCATGACCTGATGGATGAGTTGCACGACGCCTATGCCAGCTTCATCCGCCATCAACCCGGCTTTGTCGGGGCCGGTCTGCACATGAACGACGCCCAGACCCGCATCGCCAACTATAGCCAGTGGCGCGACCGCAAGGATTTTCAGGCGATGCTGCGCAGCCCGGAAATGCGCGAAAGGAACCGCCGCATCGCCGCCCTCTGTTCGCGGTTCGAGCCGGTGATGTATGAGGTCGGCGAGGTTTTTTAGACCCCTGCCGTCGCTTCAGGCGCGGCCGCGCGGGATCACCTCATAGCCCGCCTCCTCGGGTTCATCATCGACCATTTCGGCGGGGAAACCGTCGGCCAATATCGACAGGCCCGTCGCATCCTCCAGCCGCCGGATGATGTCGTCCGACTGGGCGCGGTTGCCATAGCGTTTCTGGCCATCCTTGAAGATGTCGATCATCAGCGGGCTGATTTCCAATGGAATTTCATGCTGTTCGGCCAGTTTGTGGAACAGCCCGATATCCTTCAGCACCAGATCCATGGTGAAGGAAATGTCGCGGCTGCCGTTCAAAATCACCTGCCCCTCGGTTTCGGCAACGAACGAGGTGCCCGACGAAATCGCGATCGCCTCATAGGTCGTGGCCATATCCAGCCCCGCCGCCTTCATCGTCACCATCGCCTCGCAGAGCGTCAGCAGATTGGCGGTGGCGAGGTAGTTGGTCATGACCTTGAGTTTGGAGGCGGTGCCGATGGGGCCGGTATGCAGGACGCGCCGGCCGAGGGTGGTCAGGAGCGGCAGCATCCGCTCGAAGGTCGCGCGGTCGCAGCCCGCGAAGATCGAGATGTTACCGGTGGCGGCGCGGTGGCAACCGCCCGAGACCGGGCATTCGATGGGGGCGGCCCCCTTGGCGCGCACCAGCCCGGCGATGCGGTCGACCTCGGCCTCGTCCGTGGTGGACATCTCGGCCCAGATCTTGCCTGCCGATAGCCCGGCGATCACACCGTCCGACGCTTCCATGACCTGAGAGCAGGCGGCGGGAGAGGGAAGGCAAGTGATTACGATATCACAGCTTTCCGCCATTTCCCTGGGGCTGTCGGCCCAGTCTGCGCCGCGGTCGAGGAAAGGTTGCGCCAGATTGCGGTCAAGATCGCGCACCGTCAGATCAAAGCCGTTGCGCAGGATTGACCCGGCGAGTTTGGCCCCGACATTGCCCAAGCCGATAAAGCCGATTTTCATGTGGTTGTCTCCCTGACCTGACCGTGTTTTCCGACCCTTCTCAAGAGGCCGATGACCTGCTGCCAGATGCCACAGGCCGCGTGCGAAAGGAAGCCCCCACGGGGTGGCCATCGCCCGGAAATCGCCGTCCCGCCAGCGTCGGGTTCCCGTCCCGTACGCGTCGGGCATCCGTCCCGCAAGCGTCGGGCATCCGTCCCGACATCTGTCGGGACAGAGCCTGCGTGAACCTGCCTTGCCGAAGGGAAAAATCCGGCTCAGGGTGCAGGCCAGACGAATCGCCGACGGGGGTCATGATGCGTTTTTACATCCTGCTGGGATTGGTGTTGGCGCTCGGTGCCTGTGGCAACGGCGTGCCGATCATTCCCTTTATCTGAGCGCGGACCGGACCGGGCGTTAATGGGGGATGCGTGCCAGCACGCAGCTATGCCGCTGCCATGATCGGGTCATCTTTTTCGGTTAGCCTGGCGGGATGACAAGAACACCGCACAGATCTGGGCGCAGCGCGGCGGGGTATCTGGCGTTGGTGATCCTGAAACTGGCGGCGATCCCGGCGATTGCGCTGGGGACGGGCCTGTCGGTCTATATC
>JBATDH010000236.1:0-6337 GCA_049663365.1 Albidovulum sp.
GAGCTGGGCGCAGATCAAAGTTGACATGCCATCATGCACCGGGTTGAAACTGTGCGATCCGTGGCCCCATTCCGGGGTATTGGTCTTGCCGATGAAAATCGCCCCCGCCGCCCGCAGTCGCGCGGCCAGAATATCGTCGTCCTGCGGGACATGATCGGCGAAGAGCGGCGAGCCGTAGGTGGTCCGCAGCCCTTTGGTGGCCACCACATCCTTGACGGCAACCGGAAGCCCGTGCAGCCAGCCTTTTGAAGGGGCCTTGTCGGCTGCCGCCGCTTCGCGCATCAATTCGGTGCGCGACCGCATTGAAACGATGGCGTTGATCTTGGGGTTTTCCGCCTCGATGCGGTCAAGGAAGGCGGCCATGATCTCGACCGATGTCACGGATATGGACGCGATCCTGCGCGATATTTCGGTGGCCGAAAGGTCTGTCAGGGTCAATTTTTTGATCCGCGTTTGTCCTATATCGGCAATCTGCCACGACCCGTTGGCTTTGACCAGTTGGCACATTTGATCCATCGACACCCGATAAGAAACCTGCCAGCCCTTGCAGCCCCCGGAGCGTGACACTAAGACTTGGCTAAGCTTCTATGCGTAAGCATTCGATTTGGGACAGGCAGCAGGCAGGCGAAAATGAAAGATCCGATTGACACCTATATGAATACACTCGTGCCGATGGTGGTTGAACAAACCTCCCGCGGTGAACGGGCCTATGACATCTATTCGCGCCTGCTGAAGGAACGGATCATCTTTCTGTCGGGCCCGGTGCATGATGGCATGTCAACTTTGATCTGCGCCCAGCTCCTGTTTCTTGAGGCGGAAAATCCGTCAAAGGAAATCGCCATGTACATCAATTCGCCCGGCGGCGTGGTGACCAGCGGCCTGTCGATCTATGATACGATGCAGTATATCCGGCCCAAGATTTCCACCCTGGTGATCGGGCAGGCGGCCTCGATGGGGTCGTTGCTCTTGACGGCTGGTGAAAAGGGTATGCGCTTCAGCCTGCCGAATTCGCGCATCATGGTGCACCAGCCTTCCGGCGGCTATCAGGGGCAGGCGACCGACATCATGATCCACGCCCAGGAAACCCAGAAACTGAAAGAGCGTCTGAATCAGATTTACGGCAAACATACCGGCCAATCGGTGAAAAAGGTCGAAGCCGCGCTGGAGCGGGACAACTTCATGTCCCCCGAAGAGGCCAAGGAATGGGGTCTGATCGACGAAATCCTTGAGGCGCGCGCACCACTCGAAGACGGGGCAAAGTGATACAAAGGATTGTGACACACACACGATTTTTGACATTTTCGGATTGTGATGACGGGTGTGCTGCCCTAATCTTGTCTCAAATAGCGGTTCTAAATAGCGCGGGCGATGAATCAGGCAGTCCGTAGAGGGTGACGATGGCAACTAATTCTAGCGGTGGCGACAGCAAAAACACGCTGTATTGCTCGTTTTGCGGCAAGAGCCAGCATGAAGTTCGCAAGCTGATCGCCGGGCCGACAGTGTTCATTTGTGATGAATGCGTCGAATTGTGCATGGATATCATCCGCGAGGAAACCAAGACCACCGGGTTGAAAACCGCCGATGGTGTGCCGACCCCGCGCGATATCTGCAAGGTTCTGGATGATTATGTAATCGGCCAGATGCATGCGAAACGGGTTCTGTCCGTTGCCGTTCACAACCACTACAAACGCCTGAACCACGCCGCGAAATCTACTGAAATCGAGCTGGCAAAATCGAACATCCTGCTGATCGGCCCGACGGGTTGCGGCAAGACGCTGCTGGCGCAGACGCTGGCGCGCATCCTTGATGTGCCCTTTACCATGGCCGATGCCACGACGTTGACCGAGGCGGGTTATGTCGGCGAGGATGTCGAAAACATCATCCTGAAGCTTCTTCAGGCCTCCGAATACAATGTCGAACGCGCACAGCGCGGCATCGTCTATATCGACGAGGTCGACAAGATCACCCGCAAGTCCGACAACCCGTCGATCACCCGCGACGTGTCGGGCGAAGGTGTGCAGCAGGCCCTGTTGAAGATCATGGAAGGCACCGTGGCTTCGGTGCCGCCGCAAGGCGGGCGCAAGCACCCGCAGCAGGAATTCCTGCAAGTCGACACCACCAATATTCTCTTTGTCTGCGGCGGGGCCTTCGCGGGGCTTGAACGTATTATCGCACAGCGCGGCAAGGGTTCGGCCATCGGCTTTGGCGCCGAGGTGAAAGACCCCGATGCACGGGGCGTCGGCGAATTGTTTGGCGAGCTGGAGCCGGAAGATTTGCTGAAATTCGGCCTGATCCCGGAATTCGTTGGCCGTTTGCCGGTTATCGCCACGCTGACCGATCTGGATGAAGAAGCTTTGGTCACGATCCTGACCCAACCGAAGAATGCGTTGGTCAAACAGTATCAGCGGCTTTTCGATATCGAAGGGGTCAAGCTGACCTTCACCGCCGACGCATTGACGGCAATCGCCAAACGCGCAATCAAACGCAAGACCGGCGCGCGCGGGCTGCGGTCGATCATGGAAGATATTCTTCTCGATACGATGTTCGAACTGCCCGGCATGTCATCCGTCGAAGAAGTCGTGGTCAACGAAGAGGCCGTTGATTCCGGGGTGAAACCCTTGCTCATTCACGCCAACGCCAAGGGTGAAAAGGCCGCCACGGCAAGTTAAGGCGTTTCGGCAACTCCCGGAAACGAGTTTTGTTTGATGGCCCGCCCTGACTCACGGGCCATTCACTTTCGCCCCAAGTTTCCTGATCTTCGTTTTATGCGCTCTGGATGTGCCGCAACCGGCTATGGGTTGGCACTGGACCTCGCCAGCCTCTGCGCTATAAGGAAACTGGAAATCCCGGAGGTATGCCCATGAAATTTCTGCTTCGCCTGCTGACCTGGTGGAACAGCCAGACACTTGGCACCCAGATTTTCACCTGGCGCAAGGGTCAGAAGGTTGGCGAAGACGCTCAGGGGAACATCTTTTATCAGACCCGCGACGGCAAGCGCCGCTGGGTGATCTACAATGGCGAATGCGAAGCCTCGCGCGTCAGCCCGGAATGGCACGGCTGGCTGCATTTCACCTGGAACGAGCCGCCGGCAACATCGGCGCTGGCCCACAAATCCTGGGAAAAGCCGCATCGGGAAAACCTGACCGGAACGGCACTGGCCTATGCCCCTGCGGGTTCAATTCGCCAACTGGCACCGGTTGACCGCAAGGACTACGAATCCTGGGTGCCGGAATGACCCATGTCTGAAAGTGCAACAGAAGTCATGGCCGGTGCTGGCGTTTTGGCGGCTGCACTCGGATTTCTGATTTTTGCTGGCCAGGGAATTGGCTTGACAGGCGGCGGTGACAGTTATGAACTGACGGCCAGTTTTCGGTCGGTCGAAGGTATCTCGGTTGGAACAGATGTGCGGTTGGCCGGGGTCAAGATCGGCACGGTCACATCGCTGGCCTTGAACCCGCAGAGCTTTTTTGCCGATGCCACAGTTACCGTGAAAAACGGCGTCGGCATTCCCGACGATTCCACGATTCTGGTCACTTCCGAGGGGCTGCTGGGCGGATCCTTCGTTGAAGTTCTGCCCGGTGGCAGCCCCAATGATCTGGCACCGGGTCAGGAAATCGAGGATACGCAGGGCGCGGTGAGCCTGATTGCCCTTCTGATGAAGTTTGTCGGTGCCGCTGCCGGCAATGGCGATGCTCAATCCGCAACCCAATGAAACCCCTGATGACCCTTGCCACATGTCTGTTCCTTGCGGGAACGGGTTATGCTCAGGACGTGGAAGGCGCTTCGGGTGCCATCTTGCGGTGGCTCGACAAGGTTTCCGGTGTCACGACCGAGATAGAGATGACCGTCGGCCAGACGGCGGCGATGGGCCGGTTGCAGGTGACGCTGACGGATTGCCGCTTTCCGGCCGAAGACCCGAGTTCAAATGCCTTTGCCCATCTGACAGTATCAGACCCGACGAGTGGTCAGACGGTCTTTTCGGGCTGGATGATTGCATCGAGCCCGGCGCTAAGCGCATTGGACGACCCGCGCTATGATATCTGGTTACAGCGGTGCAGCAGTACCTGAGCGGTAGGCGCTGCGCCGGGTGCTGCGAAATCCGCTACTTTGATCAAGGCCTCGGCCAAGAGCGCCCTGTATTCCGCCCTTGGAATTTCAATGGCCCCGAGCGATGCCAGATGCGGGGTCAGGAACTGTGTGTCGAAAAGCGAAAACCCCGCCACCCGCAGGCGATCGACCAGGTAAGCCAAAGCGATCTTTGAGCCATCGGTCCGTGCCGAAAACATGCTCTCGCCAAAGAACGCCGCCCCCAGCGTCACGCCAAACACGCCCCCGGCCAGGGCCCCGTCTTGCCAAACCTCAAGCGACTGGGCATGGCCACGCCGGTGCAAAGCCTCATAAAGGCGGGTAAGCGGCGCATTGATCCAGGTATCCTGTCGGGACGCGCAGGCGCTGACAACGTCGTTGAACGCCGTGTTGGTGCGGACCTGATAATTTTCCCGGCGGATCCTGCGGCGCAAGGATTGCGAAAGGTGAAAGGCGTCCAAAGGAAACACCCCGCGCTGTCGCGGGTCCAGCCAATGAAGCTGATCGTCATCGCGGCTTTCGGCCATCGGAAAAACGCCCTGCGCGTAGCCCGAAAGCAATATCTCTGCCGTCAGCGCTCGGGTCATTGCTGGCTCGCTGAGGTCACTGCCCGAATGTACGTGCCAGCCATTTCTCGAGCCAGTGGATCGAATAATTCCCGGTCAGGATGTCTTCCTCTTCCAACAGGCCGTGAAAAAGCGGAATTGTCGTATCAACCCCATCGACGATCAGTTCCGACAAGGCGCGTTTCAACCGTGCCAAGGCTTCGGGCCGGTCGCGGCCATGCACGATCAGCTTGCCGATCAGGCTGTCGTAATAGGGTGGTATCGAATAGCCGTCGTAAAGTGCTGAATCCATCCGCACACCCAGCCCGCCGGGCGCATGATACTGGGTGATCCTGCCGGGGCAGGGTGAAAAACTCGGCAGTTTCTCGGCGTTGATACGCACCTCGATGGCGTGGCCGTTCACCTCAAGCTCGTCCTGGGTGAAGGACATGGGCAGGCCTTCGGCCACGCGAATTTGTTCGCGCACCAGATCGACGCCGAAAATCGCTTCGGTGACGGGATGTTCGACCTGAAGGCGGGTGTTCATCTCGATGAAAAAGAACTCGCCGTCCTCGAACAGGAATTCAATCGTGCCCGCACCGGAATAGCCGATCGCCGCAACCGCATCGGCACAGGTCTTGCCGATCTTGGCACGGGTTGCCGCATCAATCACCGGGCCGGGTGCCTCTTCGAAAACCTTCTGGTGGCGGCGTTGCAGTGAACAGTCGCGTTCGCCCAGATGCACGGCACTGCCTTTGCCGTCGCCGAACACCTGCACCTCGATATGGCGCGGGCGCTGAAGGTATTTTTCCATATAGCATTCGTCATTGCCGAAGGCGGCTTTGGATTCAGCGCGCGCGGTGCGGAACGCAATCTCCAGATCATCTTCGCTTTGCGCGACCTTCATGCCGCGGCCGCCGCCGCCAGCCGTGGCCTTGATGATCACGGGGTAACCGATATCGCGGGCGACGCGCTTGGCTTCGGCCACATCGGCCACGCCCCCGTCCGAGCCGGGAACGCAGGGCACGCCTAGTTTCTTCATCGTGTCCTTGGCGGTGATCTTGTCGCCCATGATGCGGATATGTTCCGCCGACGGGCCGATGAAGGTAATGCCGTGATCTTCCAGCGCCTGCACGAAACTGGCGTTTTCCGACAGAAACCCGTAACCCGGATGGATCGCCTGCGCGCCGGTGATTTCGCAGGCCGAGATGATGGCGGGCACCGACAGATAGCTTCGCGACGACGGGTTGGGGCCGATGCAGACGGATTCGTCGGCCATCCGCACATGCATGGCATCGGCATCGGCGGTCGAATGCACCGCGACCGATTTGATGCCCATTTCACGGGCCGCGCGGATGACCCGCAGCGCGATTTCGCCGCGGTTGGCGATGAGAATTTTTTCAAACATTTCCCGCCTCACTCGATGATGAGAAGCGGAGCACCATATTCAACCGCGCTGCCATCCTCGACAAGAATGCGTTTCACCGTTCCGGACCTTGGGGCCGGAATATGGTTCATGGTCTTCATCGCCTCGACGATCAGCACCGTCTGGCCTTCCTTCACGCTGGCCCCGAGGGTGATGAACGGGTCCGCGCCCGGTTCGGCCGACAGATAGACCGTGCCAACCATGGGGGAGGTCACAGCACCCGGATGAGCAGCGGGATCGCTGCCCGCAGATACAGCGCTGGTTGCGACCGGGGCGGCGG
>JBATDH010000237.1:0-7369 GCA_049663365.1 Albidovulum sp.
CTCCTCGTTCATCTTGGCGAGAAAATTCTACTTCCGCAGCCCCTTACTTTGGGGGGGGATTACCCCTGGCTTTGGCGTTGCCAGCATATTATTGGCTGGCATATTGTTTGCTCGGGCTCGAAAGGCGAGATGGTCGATACTAGCAATTTTCGCAGGGCTTGTGGTTGGCCAATGGTGGCTAATTGAACGAGCGGCCATGATGCTATCATGGAGTTTTCGCGGCTTCGCACCGTGAAAGTTATTCGGCGACCAAGTAGATAAACATTCATCTGGACCAGCAGGTGATCCGTCGCTTCCGAGGCGCGGGGCAGGTGATCCATGCGGTCCACGACCCGGACGGCAACCGGATCGCGGAATACGACTACGACAGTGCGACCGGCACCTCGACGCTGATCCGGCAGTACGTCTGGATGGACGGCCGCCCGGTGGCGGTGGTCGAGGGCGGGCAGGTCTATTTTAACCGCACCGACCATATCGGCCGCCCGGTCTTCGCGACGAACGACCTCGGCGTGAAGGTCTGGGAGGCGAGCTACCTCCCCTTCGGCGGGGTGCATGTGGCAACGGGTGGGATTGATCTGCGCTTCCCCCCTCTCATGCATCTTGCAGATGCATTGCCGGGCCACCCGGCCAGTGGTTCCAGGCGGAGTCGGGCTTGCACCAGAACTGGATGCGCGACGGGTGGTGAAACCGTACATCGCTGGGGCAGGTGACCGGGGTGTCGGTTGGCGGCCTTTTCGATCCGTTGTGATGTTGCGGCAGCGTGGAGGTCCCGGATCGGGGGCCGGGGCCGCGTCGGGGCTTGGCCGTGATCGTTCCGCCCCACGCCTCAGATGTCCTGCGTGGTCAGCCAGTCCATCACGGCGGGGCGAAGATTGGTTTTGCCGGTGTCGCATTCGGTGGCGATGAGGGCCCCGAGTTCCTTCAGATCGACGTTGCGGATCAGGTGTTTGACCGGTCCGATCGAGGCCGGGCGCATCGAAAGCGTCCCGATCCCGATGGCGGCCAGACACAGCGCCTCGACCGGGCGGCCGGCATCTTCGCCGCAGAAGGACAGATGGGTGCGGTTTTCGGTGCAGCGCCGGACGATATGGGCGATGAACCGCAGAAAGCTGGTGTTGAGCAGGTCATAGCGGCGGCGGACCTGTTCGTTTTCGCGGTCGGCGGCGAAGAAGAACTGTTTGAGATCATTGCCGCCGATGGAGATGAAATCGGCCATCTCGAAAAACCCATCGGGCGCATAGGCCAGCGATGGGGTTTCCATCATCGCGCCGATCTCCAGAATGCCGGGAAGCTGATGACCAAGCTGCTTTTCGCGCAGGGTTTCATCGAGCAGCATCTGCCGGGCGGTGCGGAATTCGTCGAATTCGGCGACGAAGGGGAACATGACCGTCAGCGGGCGGCCCTTGGCACCGCGCAACAGGGCCTGAAGCTGCATCCGCATGATACCGGGTTTGTCGAGCCCGACGCGGATCGCCCGCCAGCCCATGGCGGGATTGGGTTCCTCGACGCGCTTCATGTAGGGCAGCACCTTGTCCGAGCCGATATCGAGGGTGCGGAAGGCGACGCGCTTGCCTTTGGCCGCGTCAAGGACATTGGTGTAGATCGCCGCCAGTTCCGAGCGTTTGGGCACCGAGGTGCGGATCAGGAACTGCAATTCGGTGCGAAAGAGGCCGACGCCATCGGCCCCCGACCCGGCCAGCGACGGCAGGTCGGCCATCAGGCCTGCGTTCATATGCAGGCTGATGGTGGTGCCGCATTTGGCCGTCGCGGGCAGATCGCGCAGCGAGGCATAGCGGCTTTGCGCCGCCGCCTGCATGGCGATCTTTTCGCGAAAGGCGTTGGCCACGGCGTCCTCGGGGCGCAGATGCACGACACCCTGGTCACCATCAACCAGGATGCGGTCGCCATTGAGCGCCTCGGTAATGATCCGTTCGGCGTGGATCACCAGCGGAATCGCCAGCGCGCGGGCGACAATTGCGGCATGAGAGCCGACGGAACCTTCCTCGAGCACGATGCCGCGCAGTTTGCGACCGTAATCGAGAAGCTCGGCGGGGCCGATGTTGCGGGCGACGAGGATCGGGTTTTCGGGCATTTCGGCACCGGTATCGGCGCCCTGCCCGGTGAGGATGCGCAACAGCCGGTTCGACAGATCGTCAAGATCATGCAGCCGGTCGCGCAGATAGGGGTCGGGCACGGTTTCCAGCCGGGCGCGGGCGGCGGATTGTTCCTTTTCCACCGCCGCTTCGGCCGAAAGGCCGCGCTGGATATCCTCTTCCATCCGCCGCATCCAGCCGCGCGAGTTGGCGAACATCCGGTAGGCTTCGAGAACCTGGCTTTGTTCCTTGTCCTGGCCGTCGGTCATCGACAGCATGGCATCGACGGACAGGCGCAGTTGTTCGACTGCCTCTTGCAGGCGCTCAAGTTCCTTTTGCGGGTCATCGCCGACCGGGTTGGTGATGACGACACGCGGTTCATGGAGCCAGACATGACCTTCGGCAGAGCCTTCCTGGCCGGTGCCGCCGCGAAACATCACCGGTTGCTGGTGCAAAGCCGAGAGCGCCTCGCCCTCGCCGACGAAAACGCCGAGTTCGGTCATCTCGGCCACCACCATGGCCACCACTTCGAGGGCATAGACCTCGTCATCCGAAAACAGCCGCGCCTCTTTCGACTGCACGACCAGAACCCCCAGCTTTTCCCCGAGCCGCTGGATCGGCACGCCGAGGAAGCTGGAAAATATTTCTTCGCCGGTCTCGGGCATGTAGCGAAAGCCGCGTTCGGCGGGGGCGTTGGCGGTGTTGATCGCGACCGAGCTTTTGGCGACGCGCCCGACAAGGCCTTCGCCGAGCTTCATGCGGGTCTTGTGGACCGATTCCGGTTTCAGCCCTTCGGTGGCGCATAGTTCCAGCGTGTCGTCGTCGCGAAAGAGGTAGATCGAGCACACTTCGGATTGCATCGAATCCGCGATCAGATGGGTGATCCGGTCAAGCCGTTCCTGACCGGCGCCGGGTTCGGCCAGCGTGTCGCGCAAACGTCTGAGAAGCTTGCGGCTTTCACTTTCGGTGCGTTCGGGCATGTTGGCTTTCGCTGCTGTCGTCACGCCCTCTATAGGCGAGTCGGCCCCGCTTGGGAAAGGGAAAGGCGGGTGCGGTCAGCCTGGTGCAAGAAAATGCCGGGGCATTCCGCCGAAAAGCCGCTGGTTGACAGGGACTTTGATCGAAAAACGGATCAGATGGGAGCGGCTGCCCGGCGGGGCTATCGCGCGCTTCAGGCCGCCTTTTCCAGCCCGAAAGCGTCATGCAGCGCCTGCACCGCCAGTTCCATGTATTTGCGGTCGATCAGGACGGAGATCTTGATTTCCGAGGTGCCGATGACCTTGATGTTGATGTTTTCCGCCGAGAGCGCCGAAAACATCTGGGCGGCGACGCCTGCGTGGCTTCGCATACCGATGCCGACGACCGACACCTTGGACACGTCGGTGTCGACGATCAGGTCGTCATAGGTGACGGAGCCGCTGGCGGCGGCGTCGGTCAGTGCCTTTTGGGCGCGGGCGACCTGATTGACCGGGCAGGAAAAAGTCATGTCGGTGACGGCGATGCTGTGGCCGCCGACATGTTTTTCGGAAATGTTCTGCACGATCATGTCGACATTGACGCCGGCGGCGGCCAGCGGCCCGAAGATCGCGGCGGCGATGCCGGGGCGGTCCTCGACCGACATCAGCGTCAGCTTGGCTTCATCGCGCGAATAGGCGACGCCCGAGACAACTTTCGATTCCATGATTTCCTCCTCGCCGCAGACCAAAGTCCCGGAGTTTTCGTCGGTATCCTCAAAGCTCGACAAGACCCGCAGACGCACCTTGTAGCGCATCGCCAGTTCGACCGAGCGGGTTTGCAGCACCTTGGCCCCGAGCGAGGCCAGTTCGAGCATTTCCTCATAGGCGATGCGGTTCAGCTTGCGGGCCTTGGGGCTGATGCGGGGGTCGGTGGTATAGATGCCGTCGACATCGGTGTAGATGTCGCAGCGTTCGGCCCCGAAGGCGGCGGCAAAGGCCACCGCCGTGGTATCGGACCCGCCGCGCCCCAAGGTGGTGATGCGGCCCTCGGTGCTGACGCCCTGAAAACCCGCGACCACGGCAACCTTGAAGCCTTCGGCGAATTTCGCGTCGATATTGGCGCGGGGAATGTCGACAAAGCGGGCCGATGAATGGGCCGAGGTGGTGTTGATCGGTACCTGCCAGCCCTGCCAGCTGCGCGCCGGGACATCCAGTTCCTGCAAGCGCAGCGCCATCAGGCCTGCCGTGACATTTTCGCCCGAGGCCACCACGGCGTCATATTCGCGGGCGTCGTAGAGATGCGCGGTTTCCTCGACCCAGCCGACCAGTTCGTTGGTCTTGCCGGACATGGCCGAAACGATGACGATCACGTCATAGCCGCGCTCGACCTCGCGCTTGACCTTTTGGGCGGCATTGGCAATGCGGGCGAGATCGCCCACCGAGGTGCCGCCGAATTTCATAACCAGTAGCGGCATGGAAATATCCTTTGGCCCGCGCCGTCAAAACCCGCGCGTTTCTTATGCGCGCGGGGGGCGAAGGGCAAGGGGCCGTCTTCAGAACGGAAGGGCCGCGCCGTCCCAGTTTTCGAAACAGCCGCTGTTGTGCGGCCCGAGGGCGTCGAACCGTTGGGCCAGACCGCGCGCCGACGTGGTCGGATCAAGGTTGGCACCGCCGCCGCCCATGTCGGTGCGCACCCAGCCGGGGTGATAGATGCCGACGGCGATGCCATCCGCCGCCAGATCGGCGGCCAGATTGCGCCCGAGATTGAGCACGGCGGCCTTGGTGGCGCGGTAGATCAGGCTGCCGCCGGGGGCGAGCGTCTGCGAACCCATCTTGGAGGAAATGATGGCGATCCTGCCCTTGCCCGCGCGCAGGTTGGGCAACAGCGCCTGAATGGTCAGGAATACCCCGGTGACATTGACGGCAAAACCTTCGGCCCAGGCGGCGGCGGGATAGCCGGTGTCGAGGTTTTCACCCCGGTCGGGATAGACCCCGGCGTTGCAGATCAGAAGGTCGAGCGGGCGGGTGCCGTAAGCCTGGGCCAGTGCCGCCGGTCCTGCGGGGTCGGTGACATCGAGCGGCAGCCAGCGGTCATCGGGGCGCGGCCCGCGTGTGGTGCCAAAGACCTCGGTGCCGTCGGCCCGGTAGTGATCAAAAAGGGCGCGGCCGATACCGCGATTGGCGCCTGCGATCAGAATGCTCATCAAATGCTCCTGCTGTTGCCCGCCGCGATCCGGCCCGGATTTTTCCCAAGGTAGAGGTCCCGGATCGGGGTCCGGGGCTGCGCGGGCAGGTGGTTTCTGGTCGCGCTCAATTCGATTTGCGGGTCGGGCGGAAGGGCAAGGGGGCGACCGGAACGCCGTCTTCGACCAGTTTGCGCGCCTCGTCGATGCGCGCCTCGCCATAGATCGAGCGTTCGGGGGCGTCGCCGTCATGGATGGCGCGGGCCTCGGCGGCGAAGTTCATGCCGACATAGTCGGAGTTTTTTTCGACCTCGCGGCGCAGGGCGGCCAGCGCCTTTTCCTGCGGCGAGGCGTCGGCGGTCAGGGAGGTTGCCGGTGTGGGAGTGTCCGATCTGGTCTTGCCGGTCTTGCGCGCCGGGCGCACAGTGGGGGCCATCAGCGATTTGGAAACCGCGTCCGAGCCGCAGACGGCACAGGTGATCAAGCCCTCGGCCAGCAGGCGGTCAAAAGCCGCGCCGGACTGGAACCAGCTTTCAAAGTCATGATCATTGGCGCAGGCAAGTGAAAAACGGATCATCGCAACGGTCCCGGACTCATTACATTCTATGTGGCGATTTTGCGCCGATGTTCAAGCTTTACCCGGCAAACGGCGCGGCAATCTGGCCGGATCAAATGCCGACAGTATCGCGGCCAGTTCAGGTTCATCCACCCTGGCGGCCGCCTTGGCGAGGCTGAACCAGCGGCGTCGGCGCTGACCGTGTTCGGGATAGATGGCGTGGAGTTTTTCAACGGCGACGGGATAGACCGAGACGACGCAGGGCTGGGCGGTGCCGTCGTCGAGGATCTTGTCATAGGTGAACAGCCCGATGCTGTCGGCAAAAAGCCTGCCTTCGACGCCCGCCTCTTCGAACGCCTCCTGGGCGGCGCATTCGGCCCCCGTTTTATCCTTCATCGGCCAGCCCTTGGGCGTGACCCAACGTCCGGTATCGCGGCTGGTGATCAAGAGGATTTCCGGTGCCTGTCTGGCCTTTTGCCGGAAGCAAAGGGCAGCATATTGCGTCATCGCCGCCTGCGAGGCGGTCTGGGGTTTATCTATTTTTTTCATCGCCTGCCCGAAGCGCGCTGGCTTCGGCCTCATCTTTTGAAACCTGTGTGCCGATCCCGTTCTGGTGCGGGATTTCCCATGGATAACATATAAAACAGTCCATTTCCAGCGGGTTAACGGCGGGGTGCCTGGGGTCAGGCCATCGGCACGCCGCCTTGCAGGACCGTGCGGAGCCAGTGCGTGTCGATATTGCCGCCCGACAGGATCAGCCCGACGCGTTTGCCCGCCATCGCCCTGCGTTCCTGCAAGAGTGCGGCGAGGGGCGCAGCCCCTGCGCCTTCGGCGAGGTTATGGGTATCGGTGACGTAATGGCGGATCGCGTCGGCGATTTCAACCTCGCTGACGGCGACGAGGCGGGTGGCACCTTTGGCATAGATATCAAAGGCTTCGCGAACCGGTACCCGCACCGCCATGCCATCGGCGAAGGTGTTGGCGGTGCGGGTGGCGACGAGCGCCCCGGCCGCGACCGAAAGTTTCGCGGTGGCGGCGTTTTCGGCGACGACACCGACCACCTCGGTTTCAAGGCCCAAGGCATCGCGGGCAGCGATCACGCCGCAGATGCCCGAGCCGCAGCCGATGGGCACATAGACCGCATCGAGCGGCGGGGCGGCACGGAAAAATTCAAGCCCGTAGGTGGCCACACCGCGCAACAGTTCGGGGTGGAAGGGCGGCACCGGGAACAGCCCCTCGGCTTCGGCCACGCGCATCGCCTCTTCGCGGGCGGTGTCGAAATCAGCGCCGAATTCGCGCAAATCGGCACCAAGGGCGCGCATGGCGGCGTTCTTTTCGACCGAATTGCCCTGAGGCACATAGACCACGGCCCTGAGACCCGCCGATGTGGCGGCGCGGGCCTGCGACTGGCCGTGATTGCCGCGTGTGGCGGTGATGATGCCGGGGCAGTCGGGATGGGTGCGTTTGAGCCAGTCGATGAAGGTGATGCCGCCGCGGACCTTGAAGGCGCCGATGGGCCCGTGGTTTTCGTGCTTGACCCAGACCTCGGCCCCCGCGCGCTGCGACAGGAGCGGCCAGTGG
>JBATDH010000238.1:0-1983 GCA_049663365.1 Albidovulum sp.
GCCATCGCCATCAAGATGGGCGCGACGAAAGAGGATTTCGACCGCACGGTGGCGGTGCATCCGACCATGTCGGAAGAATTGGTGACGCTGCGCAAACCGGTGCGGAGCGCTTGATTTTCGGGTGTAAATGCCCAGTTGAAAGGATAAGACTGTGACGATGACAAAAAAGAGGGAACTTACCTGATGGCAGGCAGCGGAGGCCCATGGGGCGGCGGCGGTTCGGGCGGCGGCGGATCCGGCGGCGGAGATGATGACGACAAGCCTCGCGGCGGTCGCAGGCCGGGCGAGGGTCCGCACATCCCGGAGATCGAAGAAATCATGAAAAAGGGCACCGAACAGCTTCGGGTGCTGATGGGCGGGCGCGGCAATCGCGGCCCGGTCAATGGCGGCGGCGGGCCTTCGGGGCCGCATCTGACGCGCGGCACCATCGGGCTGGGTGTGCTGGCGGCGATTGCCGTCTGGGCGTTTCAGTCGTTCTACACCGTCAAGCCCGAAGAGCAGGCGGTCGAGCTGTTTTTGGGCAAGTTTTCGTCGATCGGTGAGGCGGGTCTGAATTTTGCCCCCTGGCCGGTCGTGACGGCCCATGTCATTCCGGTCACGCCCGAACGCATCGAGGATATCGGTGTCGGGCGCGGCAGTTCGGCGGACAATGGTCTGATGCTGACGGGGGACGAAAACATCGTCGATATTGATTTTCAGGTGGTCTGGAACATCAATGATGCCCAGAAATACCTGTTCAACCTGCGCGACCCGCAATTGACCATATCGGCGGTCGCGGAATCCTCCATGCGCGAGATCATCGCTCAGTCACAACTGGCGCCGATCCTGAACCGCGACCGGGGGGTGATTGCCGAACGGCTGAAGTCGCTGATCCAGGCAACGCTGGACAGTTACGATTCCGGGCTGAATGTGGTGCGGGTGAACTTCAACCGGGCCGATCCGCCGCGTGAGGTGATTGATGCGTTCAAGAACGTGCAATCGGCCGAACAGCAGCGCGACCGCTTGCAAAAAGAGGCCGATGCCTATGCCAACACGGTGCTGGCGGGTGCGCGCGGTGCGGCGGCGCAGCTTCTGGAAGAGGCCGAAGGGTATCGCGCCCAGGTGGTCAATCAGGCCGAGGGCGAGGCAAGCCGGTTTTCGGCGGTGCTGACCGAATATACCAAGGCGCCTGAAGTGACGCGCAAGCGGCTGTATCTCGAAACCATGGAAGAGGTGCTGGGCCGGATCGACAAGGTCATTCTGGATGAAAACAGTAACGGGCAGGGGGTTGTCCCCTATCTGCCGCTGAACGAACTGGGGCGCAAACCAGCCGCGTCGGCAGCAACCGGGGGGGCAAACTGATGAACCGTACAACGCTCATATTGCCGGCCATCGTGATTGCCATTGCCGCCGTTTTATCCGCGATCTTCATCGTGGATGAACGCGAAAAGGCGCTGGTGCTGCAATTCGGCCAGATCAAATCCGTGCATGAAGACCCCGGCCTTTATTTCAAGATACCGCTGATTCAGGAAGTCGTGCGCTATGACGACCGCATCCTGGGCCGTGATATCCAGCCTTTGGAAATCACCCCGCTCGATGACCGCCGGTTGGTGGTGGATGCCTTTGCGCGCTACCGGATTTCCGATGTCCAGCAGTTTCGCAAGGCCACCGGTGCGGGTGGCGTGGTTTTCGCCGAAAGCCGGATCGACACCATCCTGAACGCCCAGATACGCGAAGTGCTGGGGTCGGTGACATCGTCCGAGATTCTGTCGGCGGACCGGGCCAATCTGGCGCTGCGCATCCGTGACGCCGCGCGCGGCGAAGCCTCGGCGCTGGGGGTCGAGATCATCGACGTGCGCTTGAAACGCACCGATCTGCCCGAGCAGAACCTTGACGCCACCTTTGCCCGGATGCGCGCCGAACGCGAACGCGAGGCCGCCGACGAGGTGGCGCGCGGTAACGAGGCGGCGCAAAGGGTGCGGGCGCTGGCCGACCGGACCAAGG
>JBATDH010000239.1:0-7247 GCA_049663365.1 Albidovulum sp.
GAAGTGGCCAATGCGGTGTCGACCGCCGCCCGTGATTTGGAACGCGCGTTTGGCTGTACGGTCGACCTTGCCCATCCGTGCCTTCCAAACATGGCATCGACCCTTGAGACGCTCATTGCGCTTGATACTGATCGCGTCGGACTTCTGGCGATGGCCAAAGAAAAGGGGGTTGAATTGGGCGGCTGGCTTGGGCGCCTGCTGGCCCGCGAATGGACCGCCGACGAATTTTCCGCAGCCCTGATGGAGCGCAAAAGGATTACAAACATTACCTCGCGGTTTATGGACACGTACGATTTTTTCATAACGCCGACAACCGCCTCGCCTGCATTTGCCCTAAACGTCGAAGGGCCTGACAAAATTGATGGGGTCGGCGTCGATCTTCATGCGTGGGTAGCATTCTCTGCGCTCGGCAACTTCACCGGATACCCCACAGCATCAGTGCCTGTGGGCCTGACGACGAACAAATTGCCAATCGGCCTTCAAATCATGGGCCGCCATCTTGACGACCTGAGTGTGCTATGTCTGTCCGCCGCTGTTGAGAGTTTGCATCCAATGCCTAACGCCCCTGCAGGGTGGCAAAATCCGCGGTCAGATAATCTGGATCGTCACTCCTGAGCGGCACGCGGCTTTCTCGGCATGTTGTCGCTTGGTGATATGGTCTGTCGCTCGATCATTCGGTGAACGCGCATGGGCCCTGTACCTTTATGCAGGGCAAGCAACCGGTCGAAGACATCGGCATCAGCATGGGTGCGTCGCTCGTGGTGGCGGATATACTCGACCCAAGTTGGGACGTGGTAGGTTTCGCTCCAGATGTCGGGATTTTCCAGATCGCGGAGCAGCGCCCATTGCTGTGCGCCATCGCGGATACGGACGCGTCGGCGTTGCGCCATCAGCGCCAGAAAGGCCGGGACGTCATCTTGCGCAATCTCATAGTCCACCAGAATCATGATCGGCCCGCTGCGTTGAGTAAGCTCAAGCTCCAACGGCGGTTCCTGGAAGCGGTTGAGTGGGTCGAGATTGAGTTCGGTTGAGTCCGGCAGTGGCGCGAGCAACCCAACAAAAATACCCAAAATAAGCACAATGGCAGCAACAAGAAGCGCCGCCGTGACGCCAAAGCTGTCGGACAAAGTGCCCCAGATCCAGCTGCCACCGGCCATGCCGCCGAAGACCCCGGTTTGATATAGCGCCAGAACGCGGCCGACCACCCAACGCGGCGTTGAAAGCTGCATCGTGACGTTGAAGAGCGATAGCGAGATTACCCAGCACGCCCCGGCGATCAACAGCGCAATCGCATCGATAGCTACGATATTGCTGAGTGCGAGCGCGGCTGTGCTGGCGGCGAACCCGAGAAATCCAAGGCGTGTGATCGTCTCATTGCTGAACCGCGCCCGCAAAAGCGCGTTTGCCAAAGCCCCAGCCACAGCGCCAAACCCAAAACATCCCAGAAGCGTGCCATAAACGATGGCATCCCCGTCGAGATGCTCGCGCACCACGAGCGGCAAAAGCGCCTGTATCGCAACCGCCGCCAGACCGAACAGAAAGCCGCGCAAAATGACCCGGATGAGATTGGGCGACATCGCGACGTAACGCAGCCCCGCCGCAAAGGCCCCGCCGAACGGCTCGCGCGGCAGTCGGCGCTGCGCCTTTTCCGGTTTCCAAAAGAACAGTGCGGCGATGATCGCGATATAGCTGAGCGCATTGACGGCAAAGGCAGCTGCCGCCCCCGCGATGGCAACAATCGCCCCGCCGGCGGCGGGGCCAACGCTGCGCATCATGTTAAAGCCCATACTGTTGACGGATACCGCTGCAGGCAGATCATCACGCGGCACGATGTCGCCCACCGTCGCCTGCCAGGATGGATTATGCAGCGCCGTCCCGCAGCCGATGAGAAAGGTGAAGGACAGTAGCAGCCATGGTGTAAGCAGCCCTTGATAGGCCAGCACCGCGAGTGTCAGCGAGACCAGTAACATGAAGCCCTGAGCTGCGAGCATGATTTTCCGACGATCGAAATTGTCGGCAAAGACCCCCGCCGCCAGCGAAAATATCATGATCGGCAGCGTGACTGACGCTTGTACAAGGGCCACCATGCCGGGTGATGAGGACAGGGTCGTCATCATCCAGGCCGCACCGACGGATTGAACCAGACCCCCGAAATTTGACGCCAGCGTCGCTATCCAGAGCATTCGGAATGTCTGATTGCGAAACACCGACAGCGTCGACATCGAATTTGGCATCCGGGACTTCCCTTTACGCTATCGGCTGAATCCGGTCAGGTTCATTGCGCGCCCGGTAGCACAATCGCACGGAATAGTTTGGTCGGACAGGCAAGTGGCCTGGTCCCACATTTTCAGACAGCCTAGCCGCGTTTCTTGGGTGTATCTGGTTTAGGTTTCATGCTGCCTTCGGTTGCCCCCGGCCCACCCAGTATGGCTCTGCCAAATTAAGAAAGATCTGTTGACACCCACTACATCTAGTGCAAGATTGACACGACCACAACCACCCCGGCGCAATGGCCATGGAGTAACATTGCGCTAGCCAGACGATAATGGCGGGCGTTGTGGTTTTTTCTGGCCTCACTTCCCGCCTCAATAAGCGAGAAAGGAAGTGAGAAATGACAGTAACTTTCATCAACAAGCCGGCGGGACAATTTGCTGCCCTGACAGCCAAGGTGTCGGACGCGGCACCGATGCCGCCAGTGATATCCGCCGGCACGCTCAGGAATGACCTCCTTCCCGGCTTCTCCGTCGGTATGGTTCCCTTGTCCACACTGGTCCCGGCGCACCATCCTGTCAGAAAGCCGAGCCAGCGACAGGTCGCGCGTGTGGCCCGTTCCATCCGGCGGTTCGGTTTCCGAAACCCGGTCATGCTCGGCAAGGATTGCGAGATCATCGATGGCCATATCCGCGTCGAGGCTGCGCGACGGCTGGGCCTGAAAGAAATCCCCTGCATCACTGTTGAGGACCTGTCGAATGCCGATATCAGCCTGCTAAGGATTACCCAGAACCGGCTCCAGGAGCGCGGCGACTGGGACGAGCAGGCGCTGAAGATCGAGTTTGCCTTTCTTCTGGAGTTCGAACCGGACCTAACGGTAACCGGTTTCGACGCTCCGGAGATCGATCGGCTTCTAGTGCTCGACGACCTCGGGCTTGACGAGGCCGATCCGCTCGACAAGCTCGGGGATCTGCCCGATCCGGATGCGGCCGCTGTCACACGTCCTGGCGATCTCTGGCATCTTGGAGCGCATCGGGTTCTTTGCGGCAATGCCCGCAGCAGTGATGACATTGCGCTGGCCATCGGGGATCGGGAGCTCTCGGCTGTGTTCACCGACCATCCGTTCAACCTTTCGGTGAAAAAGGATATCTCGGTCGGCTCCGGCAAGTTCGCCGAATTCGCCGAGGCGTCTGGAGAGATGACAGATGCCAAGTACGAGGATTTCCTCACGATCACGACCGGCAACATGGCGAAGGCGCTGAAGCCGGGTGGCATTCTTTTCCTCTGCATCGACTGGCGGCATGCCGAGGTGCTGATGCGCGTTCTGCGCACGCTTGGCCTCCAACTCATCAACCAGTGCGTCTGGGGCAAGGACAAGGCCGGAATGGGGTCGCTCTATCGCAGCCAGTACGAACTTGTCCTGGTGGCCATTGTCAGCTTTTCCACTGGACTTCAGCGCCCCTCAGAGCGGTACTGGTCCTGCGCCGACGCAGTTGTCGTCGGCCCTTTGCGCCCGGACTGCCGGGCTCTACTCGGTACGGGGAGGGATCATCCGCCCTGAACCAAGTGGAGACCAGCATGGCACAAATCGAAAAAGCGAAACCGGCAACCAAATCAACCAAACGCCCGAGCGCGAAACCTCCGACGGTGGTCAGTCCCCCAACTCAAATAGTGATTACTCCTGCATCGACACCGATGACCAAGCGCGATCGCCTTCAAGCGCGCCTTGAGCAGGCTGATGGCGCTTCCCTGAAACAGCTTCTGCAGGAGTTCGGCTGGCAGCCGCACACAGTGCGGGCGGCAATCTCGGGGCTGAGGAAAGCGGGCTTCAGCGTTCACCGAGAGGTCGGTGAGGCTGGCGCGGTATATCGCATCGTTTCGTCAAAGGCCGCGTGATGCGCCGATCAGGATTGCCATCGGATCTCCCGGAGCGGCTCCGGGAGATCACCACGCTCGACCGCGCCGGATGTGTCGAACGCTGGACTGCGGCCTTCGACACTGCGCCCCCAAAGTACCTGTCGATCCAGTTCATGCAGCGGGTGATCGCCCGGGACGCGCAGATCCGGGCGCTGGGCGGGTATCCGCCACACGTCAGGCGGGCCCTGAAGACGGCGTTGCGGGATGTGGGTGGCGCGGGAGAGGCGCCGCGCTCGGCACCGCCGGGGTCTTTCCTGATGCGGGAATGGAACGGCCGCACCTACCGGGTGGAGGTGACGTCTTCCGGGTATGTGCTTGACGGCCGGACCTATGCATCGCTGTCGACTGTAGCCAACCGGATCACCGGCACCCATTGGAGCGGGCCACGGTTCTTTGGCCTCACGCGCAAACGAGCGTCCTGAGATGGCCCGGGTCCGTTGCGCCATCTATACCCGCAAGTCCTCTGAGGAGGGGCTGGAACAGGAGTTCAACTCGCTTGATGCCCAGCGGGAAGCCTGCGAGGCCTATGTGGCCAGCCAGCGCCATGAGGGCTGGGTGCTGCTCAAGACCGCCTATGATGACGGTGGTATCTCCGGTGGCCATCTCGAACGACCCGCACTTCAGCGCCTGATGGCCGATGTCGACGCGGGGCAGGTGGATCAAATCGTCGTCTACAAGATCGACCGGTTGACGCGATCGCTTGCGGACTTCGCCAGGCTCGTCGATCGCCTTGATGCGGCGCAGGCGTCGTTTGTGTCGGTGACGCAGTCGTTCAATACCGCAACCAGTATGGGGCGGCTGACCCTCAATGTGCTGCTGTCGTTTGCACAGTTCGAGCGGGAGGTCACGGCAGAGCGCATCCGCGACAAGATCGCAGCTTCGAAGAAGAAAGGACTGTGGATGGGCGGCTATGTTCCCTTGGGTTATGACGCGGCGGGTCGGACCTTGACCATCAACGGAACGGAAGCGGCAACCATCCGCACCCTCTTTGCGCTTTACGAGGAGCGAAAGGCAATAAACCTTGTTGCCCAGGAGGCCGAACGGCTCGGGCTGCGATCAAAGCGATATGTCACGCAGTCGGGCAGGGACCAGGGAGGGCAGATCATGTCGCGGGGTCATATCCACAAGATCCTGACCAACCCGCTCTATATCGGTCGCATCGCCCACAAGGGAACCACCTTTGAGGGCCAACACCCGGCGATCATCGAGGCGGAGCAATGGCAGCGGGTGCAGCAACTCATGCAGGCGCAATCGGCCATCCCACGCGGGCAACGCAACTCCGGCCGCCCAACGTCACCGCTTACGGGCAAGCTCTTCGATGTCTCAGGTGAGCGCCTGACGCCGGTGCATACCCAGAAGGCCGGGCGGCGTCATGACTATTACATCTCTCAGTCCCTGAAGACGTCTGCTGCGCCGGGGGAGAAGGGCAGCGGATGGCGCTTGCCGGCCCGGGCGCTGGAAGACCGGATCGGCACTGCCGTCAGAAAGCATCTCAGAAAGGCGATCCTGCGCGGAGTTGTCCCAGATGCTGATCCACAGGGGATCTCGAATATTGTCGCCAAGATTGATCGCGACGACTTCGACCTGCTGGCCCTGATTGACCGCGTTCGCATCGGACGGGACACGCTCGAGATCACTGTAGAGCCCGATCTCCTCTCCAAGGCGCTCGGGGTTCCGGTGAGGGATCTCGACCCAGACCAATTGACCTTCAAAGCACCGTTCACGCTGCGCCGGCGGGGTGTGGAAACCAGGCTTCTGCTGGAGGGCGATGCGCTCCCGCGCGACGAAACCTTGCTGCGCAATATCGCCAAAGGGCACGCTTTCCTGAACATGATCACGGCGGGCAAAACCACCCGGCAGATTGCCGACGCACACGATCTGTCGGTCCGGAGAGTCCAGCAGACGCTGGAGTTCGCATTCCTCTCGCCCGATTTCGTCGGCCAGATCGTCGAGGGTCGGCAGCCGGCGTCCCTCACTGCCGACTGGTGTCTCAAGCACGAGATCCCCGCAGATTGGGCCGCGCAGGCCCGCCTCATCACCGCCGCCTGATCCCCGTCCTTGCCAAACTCGTAAGATGAAATCCGGCCACAGAGACGCAGGGCAATATTGCGCCGTCACGTGGCGACTTTTGCGGTCTCTGTGGGGCACCTCATACGGCAAGCCATTGAAATGGCGCGGTAATACTGCGCTCACGTACAAAGTCTCGGTATTGGTGGGGTGAGTGGCAGAGCAATGACGACGCAAACCGGCATTACTAGTTTGCACGTAAGTCTTTGAAAACTCGGCATATATTGCGCCCAAAAATTACACTTAAGTCTCTGTTATCGCTTCATATTTGGTCATTAATGCAGGTCGGCAACCTCAGTCCGGAGCCGTCGTTTGCGTCGACGCCGACGGACCGGTCCACACTCAATTGACCGTCAATATGTGTCCGAGCCCTTTGGCCTGGGTAACGCTGACGACCGTTTCGCGTCACGGCTCAAACTATCCGTTCAGGATTGCGCCGTCCTTCACCAAACTCGCAATGCGAAAATCGTGATCAGAGACGCACCGCGGATTCGCGGTTGTTCCTGACCGTATTTGCGGTCTCTGGAGTCCAGTCCTCCGCGCAAGCCTCGGAGAACGCGCGACAATACCCGGCCTGGGGCGTAAGTCTCTGAAATCATTGGGTGTTTGGCAGCCCGTAGGGTTCCATTTTCACACATACATATCAAATACTTAGATGTGCTACCCTGCGATGGCCGGTTCCTTCGTGGAAAAGCCAATTTGGCGGAACCTGCTAACCCCATTTTCAGCCTGAAGAAGGGGGATTGGCGATGAGCAAGCAGGCTATTCCTGAGGTCGCGGCATCCGGCAAAGCAGTCTCGCCCTCTGTATTTTCGTCGACTGCGAAACCGCAGATTGGGCTGAAAGACGGGAAAAAAGCAGAAGTATCGCAGGGGGTTACTGGTGTGTCCTCCGGGGGAGCGGTTCCTGTCATAAGTAAACACAAGAAAGAAGGTTTCGCAGCAAAGAAAATGTCCGATGACCCGGCGTGGATCGCACTGCTGAATGATCTGGAGACCATGACCACCATGGCCTTGCGCGCCAAGTATGCAGGCGAGGCGAACACCCACAGT
>JBATDH010000240.1:0-20862 GCA_049663365.1 Albidovulum sp.
TGTCAGCTTTGCGCCCGCCCTGTCGAGCTTTGGCCCGGCGAGGATAGAGCCGACAACAACCAGGATGAACATCACCCCTCCGGTCGCGGCCATGATTGCCGCGATGCCGTTCAGCCCCATCATCAGATAGGCAGCAGCCGGAAATTCAAAGGCATGGGCCGCGTCGGTCAACGAGATGTCCCAACTCCGGCGTGGCACACCCAGCGTCCCGGCCCCCATCATGAAAAGCGAGATACCCCCCGCGCCGATCCCGAACATATAGGGTTGCAGCTTGGCGATTCTGGGCCAGAGGATGTCGCGCTGAAAGATGATCGGCACCAGCATGTAGGTTCCCGCCATGAAGGCCAGCGTCGTTCCCGCAACCACGGTACCGTGGAAATGTCCTGGCACATAGATCGTGTTGTGCATCAGCACGTTGAGTTGTTCGGTGCCCAGCACCACGCCCGAGATGCCGCCGATGAAGCCGAACATCACCAGCGACAGGAACATCCCTGAAAAGGCCGGGTTGCCCCAAGGCGCCTTGGTCAGCCATTCGAACCAGCCGCGCGTATAGCCGTTGCGCCGCTGTGCCGCCTCGATCGCCCCCGGCACCGTCAACCCGTGGATCAGCGAGCCGAGAACCGCCAGGTACATCATGTAGGACGTGTTGACGATCTTCCAGGTTGAACTCATCCCCGGCTCGGCCAGAAGATGGTGGGCGGAAGCGAGTTGCAGGAAAAGGATATACATGAAAAAGGCCATTCGGCTGACCTTTTCCGACAGCGGCTTGGCCCCCAGATAGACCGCCGCGATCGCGTACCAGATAGAGACATGGGCCGATACGTTGATCTGCTGGCTGGAATGGCCCATGCCCCACCAGACGATCTTGTACATCAGCGTGTCGATGCCCGAGATCAGGCCAAGCGACCAGAGCCAGGTGGGAATGAGAATGATCGCCCCCGAGGCCAGCGTAAAGACGGCGATAATGCCCGCCGTGATCGCCCCGAATGTGACCAGTGGGACTGATCCGTTATAGGTTCGCTCGGCCTTGGCGACGACAAGGGTGGCAAAGAAAATCGTCACTGCCAAAAGCGCCCCGACCGCGAAGATGATCAGCGACAGATAGAACAGTTGCGAGGCCATCATCGGCGGGTAGGACGTAAACATCACCGACGAATCGCCCTGAAGCACGGCATAATTGGCCAAAAGCGCGCCCGCGACCATCAGGATGAAAGCCAGCCACGCCATTTTAGGGGCCGCGATCCGTGACCCGAGGATCACCGCCGACGCGAAGTAAAGAACCGCGATTTCGAAGAAGATGATCCAGAAAAGCAGTACATTGGCACCATGCCCTGTCAATACCAGATAGAACATATCGGCGGGCAGAAGTTGAACGGCCGGCCAGCGGGTCAGCGCGACCAGAAGGCCCATCAAGCCACCCAAAAGAAGGAAGATGACGGCGGCGACGGCGTTGACCTTGATCAGCGCTTCGGCACTGGATTCGATCCGCAAGCCACTGAACCGGCAGGTGCGGAATGTGGCCTTCACCCCTGAAATCGGGACGGCACCGTGATCTATGCTGGTCATTGTTCGTCCCTCCCCTATTCGACGACGCGGATGCGGCCGGTCATCGTATGGTGGCCGATGCCGCAAAATTCGTTGCAAACGACGCCGTACACACCGACCTCGGTCGGGGTCAGCGAAAAGACATGCTCCAATCCGGGATGGACCGAGATGTTGATATTCGTCGGCTGAAGTGAAAAACCATGCTGCCAATCCGCTGATGACAGATGGAACCGGTAGGACACGCCCTTTTTCAGTTCCAGAACCGGCCAGAATTCCCACAGCCGTGCCAGCATATAGACATCGCCGCCTTCGGGCGGGGCGACGACCGGCACACCCTCTTCCTCCATCAACTCGCCATTGGCGTCCTTCATCTGGAATTCGTCGGCAAAGGCCTCGACCTTTTCGGCATAGGCATCGGGCAAGACGCGATAGGTCTCGTTCGACAGGTTCTGGTCGCCAATAAAGTGCCAGGCGATCATGAAGAAGAACATGAAAAGCCCCCAGAGAAAGGCGATGATCACCCAGCCCAGTTCGAGCGCGTTGATCGGTTCTTTCCACCAGAGCCGGTTTGACGGAGGTGTGATTGCCATGGTCTGACCTCGCTAAGAATTGGGGATGATCACTGCGCGATCGGGATCGACGCGACTTCCATCACACCCCAGATGATGTAGAGAACCGCCGGAATGGTGACGCCGAGAAAGAGCAGCAAAAAGGGATTGTCGAGCACCCGTTGCATCGCCGGAATCGGTTCCTCGGGCGGATGCGCATCAGAAGCGCCGGTCTGGTTGTTGGAACTGCTCACGATCACATTCTCCCTGTTGGCGTGGGATCACCGGATAACCGGGCCAAGACGGCGGGTCTGCGATCCGTGCGGCGGTCCGGGGTGGCCCCGCAGCATCCGCAGCAATGGTTCGCGACGACAGAACGCGCCTCACGTAAATGTGTAGGGTTTCGTTCCGTATCTGGCCTTGACCAAAGTCAAGCTGATCATGCTTGCCGCGGGCAGGGTTGAAGACAGGTGCGGGCCACAAAAAAAGCAGCGGCAAATCTGCCGCTGCCTTTGGCCACCGATATGGCTTGTGGTGATCGACGGGAAGCCCGAGAGATCACAAGGCCCGTGGCCCCCTATTCGAAGGTTTTCAGATAGGCGATGACATCTTCGATTTCATCTTCCTTGCGCAGACCCGCAAAGGTCATCTTGGTTTTCGGGACCACATCCTTCGGCTTTTTGAGATATTTATCCAGGGTTTCCTCGTCCCAGATCAGACCGGCTTCTCCGGCTGCCCTCATGTCGTCGGAATAGTTGAAATCCGGGTTCTGCGCCGCAGCCCGCCCGACTATACCGTTCAGGATCGGCCCGACTTTGTTCTTGGCATCCTCGCCAATATCATGGCAGGCCTTGCATTTCTTGAATACCTTCTCGCCGTCGGCGGCATCGCCATCGGCTAGGGCAGGCAAGGCGGCAAGTCCTATAAGGGCTGTAAACAGCGTCAGTTTGCGCATCAGTTAATTCCTTTCGCGTTTCAGATCAGGGTTTCAATTCTCGCGCCGTCAAAAACGGCTACTGCGGCTTCGGCCTCGGCAGTTCGAAGCAGGCAACAAGCGGTCGCAAGACCATCGGCCACCGCCGCGCTTGGGGCTGAAATGGCGACAAGGCGACGCGTGGGGCCGCTTCGACCGGGGCGTGGGTCGAGAATATGGCCGACCTGGCCATCCACCGCAAGGGTCATTGCCAAAGGCGACGAGGTTGCAAGGCAACGGTCGCGCAGGGTCAGCCACTGGACGATATTTCCTTGCGAATCGGCGACCGCTGCATCCCAGGACATCCGTTGATTGCGTCCGAGTACCGCGACTTCCCCCGCATCGATCAATACATCGGCAAAACCGCGCGACCGGAACAAGGCGGCAATCCTGTCGGTGATATATCCTTGTGCGATCCCATTGAGGGTTATCGCCATACCGGGCCGCGCAAAGACGATGGCATCCCCATCGCGCCGCAACCCGGACCAGCCGACAAGCCCGCGCACCTCCTCCACGCTTTCCCTATTGGCGGAGCTTCCGGCAAAGTGTTGCCACAGCGGCTGGACGGTTGGATCAAAGGCACCGCCAGTTGCGATGTGCAGCCGGTCGGACAAATCCAGAACGGCAACCAGATCGACGGGCGGCATTTCCAGCCTGCCCGTGCGATTCAGTGTCGCAATGGCCGAGTCGGCACGATAAAGGCTGAACACATCTTCGAGGCGGGACAATTCCGCCTCGACTGCGGCGAAAGTTTCCTGCGTCTCGGCTCGGCCGACCCCGCCAATCCTGATCGAGGCGAGCGATCCCAAGGCGACCCCGCGCCAGGATTCGGTTACGGCATGAGCCGGGCCGCCAACTGCCAGGGTAGAGGCCGAAATGGCCAGAAACCGGCGCCGGTTGAATGATTGCCTCATCGTCTTGTTGCCCCAGGGGTCATATGTCCACGCTCACGGTCAGAACATCGCCGGAAAGTAAGGCGCGGCGGCGTGCGTCACCTTGACTTTTGTCAATGTCGCGCTTCCCGAATTCGAGCTTTGGGCAACCCGCCGCCCGACCAAAATCGGATGAGTTGCAGACAACGACAAAAAAACAAATATAGTGGCCAGAAACGAAGGAACGCGCATGAAGATGAAAGACCGGGAATCAATTGCTCGCGCCTCGCGGCTGTTGAGCAGTCTGCCTGACGGCGAGATCGATTCACTTCTCGCGGTATCATCCTGGAAGAATTACGACCGCGGCGCGACACTGTTTTTGCAGGGCGAAAAAGCCAGCGCCATTCATATCGTTATCGACGGCTGGGTAAAGCTTTACCGCATCGCCCCCAATGGTAGTGAGGCCGTGGTCAACGTCTTCACCAAATCGGGCAGTTTCGGCGAGGCTGTGGCCCTGCGCGGGATGCCTTATCCAGTGTCGGCCGAGGCGGTTACGGAATGCCATATCCTGCATATTCCCTCCGATGCATTGACCTCTCTGATACGGTATGATCCCGAGGTAGGCATCGCGGTTCTGGCCGCCACTTTTCAGCATCTGAATGCGCTGGTTTCACAATTGGAACAGTTGAAAGCCCGGACCGGCGCGCAGCGGGTGGCGGAATTTCTGCTTGACCTGTGCAATTGCCCTGATGGTAGCTGTGTCGTCAACCTGCCCTATGACAAAGTGCTGATTGCCGGGCGGTTGGGCATGAAACCCGAAAGCCTGTCGCGCGCTTTCGCCAAAATACGAACGGCGGGCGTCAAAGTCGCCGGCACCCATGCATCCATCGACGATGTCGAACGCCTGCGCCGCTATTGCGACGAAGACCCTGCCGCTGCCTGGAACAAAGCACTTTGATAGCAATGCCGTTATGACGGTTCAGCCGCCGTTTGCCGCGCCCGGCGTTTGAGCACCGGGCAAGTGCCCGCATCGTGAAAAATGACCTGACAGCGCAGGCAGAGCACGCATTCATTGGGATTGATCCGTCCCAGCGGATCGATCGCCCCGACGGTGCATTTCTGTTCGCACAGCCTGCATTCGCGCCCGCATTGCGGCCGACGACGCAACCAGTCGAAGACCTTCAGCTTCGCCGGAATTGCCAGCGCCGCGCCCAGCGGGCAAAGATAGCGGCAATAGAACCGCTCGATGAACAGCCCCGCCAGAACCAAGACCAGAACAAACGCGACAAAGGGCCATGCCCGCATCATCCGCATGGAAATGGCGGTCTTGAACGGTTCGACCTCGGCCAGGATCAGGGCATCCTCCATCGAATAGAACGACAGGCCAAGGATCACCACGAACAGCGTGTATTTGATCACCCAAAGCCGTTCATGCAGGGCGTGCGGCACCGCAATTTGCGGCACCTTGAACCTGCGCGCCGCGACATTGGTCAGCTCCTGCAAGGCACCAAAGGGACAAAGCCAGCCGCAATAGACCCCGCGCCCCAGGAAAAGCAACCCCAACGCCACCCCGCCCCAAAGGACAAAGATCACCGGCTCGATCAGAAAGGTTTCCCAATGAAACCCGGTCAGAAGCGATTGGATGAAGGCCACAACCTGCACCACCGACAATTGCCCGTTGATCCCCCAGCCCAGCCAGACCAGCGTGATGGTCAGAAAGCCAAGCCGGACGGCCAGCCAGACCTTGGGGCTTTTGACCAGGAATTCCTGAAAGAACATGAAGCCGGTCAGCACCGCCAGCATGATCGACACACCAATCACCGACAGGCGCTTGCGCTCCCACGCCTCTTGCCAGAGCGGCAACGGCTGGGGCGGTGCCGCATGAACAAATTCACCCGGCAGGCTATAGTCGAGCCCGATTGTCAGGTACAGATCCGGCCCTTCTTTGGCGGGTGCACGGCTCGCATTGACCTCGACCCGGAACGGGGCGGTGGGGTCGAAAAGCTCGGTATTTACCGAAAAAATGCTGCGTTCCTTCAATTCCGGCATTCCGGCCAAGGCAAGCTTGTCGATCCGCGTATAGCTGTCTTTCACCAGCGCAAAACGGCGGCCGTCCTGAACCAGCGCGATGCGGTCGAACACACCACTTTGCCGCCAACTGGTGCCACGATGTGAATGAAGCCCCCGCGACCCGACGAAAAGGGCAACGTCGCCGACACCAAGGCTGCCAACGGTCTTGGTGTAAAGCTGTTCGCCCAGAAGGTTGCGCCCGATGGTCGGCGGATCAACCAGCGCCACCCAGAGATCAAGGAACGGGTCATCCCCCGCCGCAAGCGGGATTTTTGCCATCGCAAAGGCGGTGGCGGCCTCGCTCATGGTTACGGTCTGGCGGGCGATGGCACCGCTTGCAAGCAACTCCTCAAGGGTTCGCGGCGCAAAGCCGACCCTCTCAACCCCCTGCCCCGGCATCAACCCGTAAACCAGCGCGACAGTGCGCGCCGTCCGCAAAATCGAATCGCGGATGACGGCCGTTGATACCGTCGCACGCGAAATGATGTCGGGCGGGGCCGCACCGGTTTTCTCGACCGACCCCAGTGGGTCGTGCAGATCGACACCCGCGAACCCTCCGACAAAGCGGGCGATATCAGCATCCGAAAGACCCAGCGTCAGGATCGGTTCATTATGCCGGATCAATACTGCACCCGAAATCACGCTGTTAGCATTGACAGCCACCAATACGTCAAGCGGTCGGCCCGAATACCCAACGGAATGCGCGATTTCCCAGGTTGACGCGATATAGCCCACCAATGTGCCGTCCGGATGCGTGACACTCCAGGCAGGTGCCGCCTTGTCCTGCCGTTCAATCCGCGGCTCGACAACTCCGGGAAACAACCGGGCGACCATGGCCGTGTCCGGCGCGGTCGTCACCATCTTGGTGTCCGGCGACAGCCAATCCTGCGCGACCCCGGCCAAGGGGAAGACCCCCAGACCGGCGATCACGAAACCGCAAAGACGCAAAAGGGCCAGAACGCCGTTCATGCGTCGATGGATACAGCGCCGATCCAGTTCTCCGCCTTAACGAAAGTCAAGGAACGCACCCGCGCCACGTGCAATAGCCTGATCGAACCCAAAAGCGGAGCGGAGTGGACAGATGAACACCAGGCAATCAAATTTCAAATCCATACTTTTGACCAGCGCGGCTTTCGCACTGGCCTTTTCGGTGCAAATCGCCTCGGCACAGGAAAAACCCGCCGATCACGGCGATGATGCCTCCGCCGCCTATCAGCCGAGCATGACCACGCTTGGACAGCTTCAGGTGGAAATCCCCGGTCGCAAGGCCGGCGATCCGGTGATGACACCCTCTGAATACCAAAACGCCAACACGATCTATTTTGAGCGCTGCGCAGGCTGCCATGGTGTGTTGCGCAAAGGCGCAACCGGCAAGGCCCTGACCCCCGACATCACCCGCGAACTTGGCTTCGAGCATCTTCGCGATTTCATTACCTACGGTTCGCCCGCCGGGATGCCCAACTGGGGCACCTCCGGCAGCCTCACCGAAGACGAAGTTGACATGATGGCGCGCTATCTGTTGCTCGATCCGGCCAGCCCGCCGGAATTCGGAATGCCAGAAATGATGGCAAGCTGGAAGGTCATTGTTGCACCCGAAAACCGACCCACCGCGAAGATGAACGATTGGGACATCGACAATCTGTTCTCGGTCACGTTGCGCGATTCCGGTCAGGTAGCCCTGATTGATGGCGCAACCTATGAGATCAAGACAATTATCGACACCGGCTATGCCGTCCATATCAGCCGGATTTCCGCCTCGGGGCGCTATCTCTTCGTGATCGGCCGCGATGCCAAAGTGGTGATGATCGACCTCTGGATGGAAACGCCCGGTCCCGTGGCCGAAATCAAGGTCGGCACCGAAGCTCGGTCCATCGAGACCTCGAAATTCGAAGGCTACGAGGACAAATACGCCATCGCCGGCGCTTACTGGCCACCGCAGTTCGTGATCATGGACGGCGATACGCTGGAGCCGTTGCGCATCAAGTCGACGCGCGGCATGATCTATGACGAACAGATATATCACCCCGAACCACGCGTGGCGGCAATCCTCAGTTCGCATTACAAACCCGAGTTCCTGGTGAACGTCAAGGAAACCGGCAAGATCATGATGGTGGATTATTCCGACATCCAATCGCTGAAGATTACCGAGATCAACGCCGAACGCTTCTTGCATGACGGCGGTCTGGATAGCACCCAGCGCTACTTCCTGACGGCGGCAAACGCGCGCGGCAAGGTCGTGGTCGTCGACACCAAGGAAAGCAAACTGGTGGCCATCGTCGAAACCGAAGGCCAGACGCCGCATCCGGGACGTGGGGCCAACATCGTCCACCCGACCTACGGGCCAGTCTGGGCGACGTCGCACCTTGGCGATGACACGGTCGCCTTGATCGGCACAGACCCCGAAGGCCATCCTGAATATGCCTGGAAGATGGTGCAGCAGCTTTACGCTCTTGGTGGCGGATCGCTGTTCGTCAAGTCGCATCCGGCATCGGAGCATCTCTATGTTGATGCGACGCTGAACCCGGATGCCGAAACCTCTGGTTCGGTGGCGGTGTTCAATGTAGCTGATCTGGCGCAGGACGAACCGGAATACACCGTGCTTCCCATCGTCGAATGGGCGAACATCGCCGAAGGCCAGCCACGTGTCGTGCAGGGCGAGTTCAACGAGGCTGGCAATGAGATCTGGTTCTCGGTCTGGAACAGCGCCGACAAGGAATCGGCCATCGTCGTTGTCGATGACAAGACGCTGGAACTGAAGCACGTCATCAAGGACCCGCGCCTGATCACGCCAACTGGCAAGTTCAACGTCTTTAACACCCGTTCGGACGTCTACTGAGCCAGCCGTCGGGACCGGTTCGCCGGTCCCGGCCCTTCACTGTCCGAACTGCCAGACGCGAGGGAAATCCATGACGCAACCGGGCAAGGTTTACCTGATCGGCGCTGGTCCCGGAGACCCGGAGCTGATGACACTGCGCGCCGTTCGACTGCTCGCGGCTGCGAATGTTGTCGTCTATGACCGCCTCGTCTCGGCCGAGATCATGGCGACCATTCCGGCCTCGGTGCGCCAGATCCCGGTCGGAAAATCGTCCGGCTGCCACCCGGTTCCGCAAGACCGCATCAACCGGTTGCTGGCCGATCTCGCCCTGTCCGGGCTGACCGTGGCGCGGCTCAAGGGGGGCGATCCGCTGATCTTCGGGCGCGGCTCGGAAGAGGCGGCCTATCTTGCAGCGCAGGGTATCGCGGTCGAATACGCGCCGGGCATCACCGCCGCACAGGGTGCCGCCTCCGCCACCGGCATCCCGCTGACCCATCGCGGTCTGGCCTCGGGTGTGCGCTTCGTCACCGGCCACCGACAGGCGGGCAAGGCGCTCGATCTCGATTGGCCGCGTCTGGCCGATCCCGACATGACGCTGGTGGTCTATATGGGCCTGGCCAATATCGGCCAGATCGCCCTGCGCCTGATAGCCGAAAGCCTGCCGGGGGCGACGCCGGTGATGGCCATCGCCAATGCCACTACCGCCCGCGAAATGCGGCTTGTCTCGCGGCTTGACCGGCTCGTGATCGACCTGCGCGACTGGCCCGCCGAGGGGCCGGTACTGTTCTTCATCGGCAGGGTCGTGTCGCTATACGCTGCCGACGAACCGATCGCCCCGGTTGTGACTCAGCATCTGAGCCCAGCCGCGAATGCATAGCCTTTTGACATATCTCGCGCTGACCGGTGTTGCATTGGCGGCCGATGCTGCGCCCAATGCCGAGGCGCTGAAAAGGCTCGTGCATCAGGATTGCGGATCCTGTCACGGCATCACGCTCAAAGGCGGGCTCGGGCCGGATATCCGGCCCTCCAGTCTGGCGCATTACACAAGCGAAAGCCTGACCGCCGTGATCCTTGACGGCGTTCCCGGAACACCGATGCCGCCCTGGCGGCCGCTGATCACCGGGACCGAGGCGGAATGGATCGCGAAATACCTTCTGAAAGGGGACACGCCTTGAAACGTGCCACCATCGTTCTGGCTCTGCTTGCGACATTGGGCCTGCCTGTGCCGGGCATTTGCGGCGGGGCAACCGGCGATCTCGGCCTTGTGGTCGAACGCGAAACCGGGTCGCTTTTGGTCATCGACCAATCCGACCATGCGGCCATTGGCCGGATCGAAGGCTTGGGTGATTTGTCCCACGCCAGCCTCGTCTATTCGCCGGACGAACGCTACGCCTTCGTCTTCGGGCGCGATGGCGGGCTGACCAAGGTCGATATCCTCGATCAGGCCATCGTCGGTCGCGTCATGCAGGCAGGCAATTCCATCGGCGGCGCCATTTCGGACGATGGGCGGCTGGTGGCCGTGTCGAACTACGAACCCGGTGGCGTGCGGATATTTGACACCGGAACACTGGAAATGGTCGCCGACATCCCCACCGGGTCAAAAACCGTTGGTCTGGTCGATGCACCGGGACGGCGCTTTGTCTTCTCGCTCTGGGATAGCGGCGAAACCTGGATCGCCGACCTTTCCGAGGGCACCCCTGCCATCACCAGGATCACCAATATCGGCACCAACCCCTATGACGCATTGATCACAAGCGACGGGCGCACCTATATCGCCGGTCTGTTCGGCGATGATGGTTTGACGGCGCTTGACCTCTGGCAAGATCAGCCCGAGCCCATCCATATCCTGCCCGACTATGGCCGTGGGCAGCAGGATATGCCTGTCTACAAGATGCCGCATCTGGAAGGCTGGGCGCAAGCAGCGGGCGAATTCGTTCTGCCCTCGGTCGGCCATCACGAAGTGATCTGGGTCGATGCCCGCGATTACCACGAAACCGGGCGGACCCAGACCCATGGCCAACCGGTTTTCGCCATGGCCCGCCCCGATGGGCGGCAGGTCTGGGTCAACTTCGCCCATCCCATGAATGACACGATCCAGATCATCGACACATTGACCAAGAAAGTGATCCACGAAATCAAACCCGGCCCGGCGGTTTTGCACATGGAATTCACCCCGCGCGGGCATGAAGTCTGGGTGTCTGTGCGCGACGCAGGCAAGGTTGTGGTTTATGACACCCACAGCTTTGAAAAGCTGGCCGAGATTGCAGCCGTCAGCCCCTCGGGCATCTTCTTTACGGCGCGCGCGCACCGAACTGGGCTTTGAGCGATGGATTTCGTTACCGACCCCATTGACCGCCGCCTGCTGGACGACTGGCAACGCGACCTGCCGATCACGTCGCAGCCCTTTGCCGTAATCGGGGCCGCGTTGGGCGTGACCGAGGCAGAGGTCATTGACCGACTGGACCAGATGCAAGGCTCCGGCCGGATCACCCGTGTTGGCGGCACCTGCGCACCCAACACCGCCTCGGCCAGCACACTGGCTGCCGTCGCCGCACCGCCCGAGCGTATCGAAGAGGTGGCGGCGATCATCGGGGCTGAACCCGGCGTCAACCATTCTTACTTGCGCGAACATGACCTCAACCTCTGGTTCGTCGCCACCGGGCCGGACCGCGCCCATATTGACGCGGCACTGGCCCGGATCGGGGCGCGCAGCGGGCTTGAGGTGCTCGACCTGCGACTGGTGCGGGCGTTCAATGTCGATCTCGGGTTTCGCATGACCGGTGGCGGCGGCAAACCCCCGGCCCCGCGCCCGGTGGATGCTACCGCCATGCAGCCCGGCGATGGCCCGATCCTGCAAGCGCTGACCAGTGGTCTGCCGCTCTGCCCGCGCCCCTTTGCCGCCATCGCCCGTGATCTGAATCGCAGCGAGGATGCCATCCTCGCCCGCATCCGCGCGCTTTCGGATGCCGCCGTAATCGCGCGTCTTGGTGTGATCGTGCGCCACCGCGCCCTTGGTTGGCGCGCCAATGCAATGGTGGTCTGGGATCTGCCGCATGCGGCGATTGATCAGGCTGGCCCCCGACTGGCCGCGCATCCCGGTGTGACGCTGTGTTATGAACGCACGCCCGTGCCCGGCGTCTGGCCCTACCGTCTTTACTCGATGATCCATGCCCGCAACCGGGGCGAGGCGATGGATGTCCTGTCCGCCGTCACCGATCTGCCCGAGTTCAAGGATGTGCCGCACCGCGCACTGTTTTCCATCCGCTGCTTCAAGCAGATGGGTGCACTGATATCCCTGCCGAAGGAGAGTGCCGCATGACCTGTCTCGACGCCACCGACCGGGCGGTGCTGAACCGCCTGCAAGAGGATTTACCCCTATCCCCCCATCCCTTTGCCGAGGTCGCCGCCGAGCTCGGGTTGACCGAGGTCGATCTCATCGCGCGTATCACGCGGATGAAGGAAGAGGGTATCCTCACCCGCTTTGGCCCCTTCTTTGATGCCGAGGCGATGGGCGGGGCGTTTTGCCTTTGCGCCATGGCGGTCCCCGAGGCGCGGTTCGAAGTAGTGACAGGGCAGGTCAATGCCCATCCAGAGGTCGCCCATAACTACCAACGCAGCCACAAGCTGAATATGTGGTTCGTGCTGGCCACCGAAGACAAGGCCGGGGTCGACGCCGTGGCCAACGCGATCGAGGTGGAAACCGGAATCACTGTCCTGCTTTTCCCCAAGCTTCGGGAGTTTTTCATCGGCTTTCGAGTGGCGGCATGACCCTGGATGCGATCGACCGCCAGATCATCGCGGCGACCCAGCAGGGTCTGCCGCTTGTGACCGAACCTTTCAAGGCGGTAGCCGATCAGATCGGGCTGTCGGAACAGGCGCTTATCGCCCGCCTTTCCCAACTCAAGTCCACCGGTGTGATCCGCCGCATCGCCGCCGCGACCAATCACTACAAGTTGGGCATGACCGCCAATGGCATGACCGTCTGGGACATCGACGACCACCTTATCGCCGAACTTGGCCCGATTGTCGGCGCGCTGCCCTTCGTTACCCACAGCTACGAACGGCCCCGCGCCCTGCCCGACTGGCCCTATAACCTTTTCGCCATGGTCCACGGATCAAACCGCGACGAGGTGAAAGCCAAGCGTGACGAAATCGCCCGCCTTCTAGGTCCGGCCTGCCGGGGCGGCGATATTCTTTATTCGACCCGTATCCTCAAGAAAACCGGGTTGCGCCTGCGCCCGGAGAAAGCCTGACAAGATGTTCCGTCTGACCGAATACATGCATCAGCTCGTTCACCCGACACCTGTACGGGTCCGGCGGGGCAGCGACGGGGTGAAGCCCGTTGTCATCTGGAACCTGACCCGGCGCTGCAACCTGCGGTGTCGCCATTGCTACACGGTCTCTGCCGATGTCGATTTTCCCGGTGAGTTGAGCCATGAACAGGCAATGGAAACGCTCGAGGATCTGGGGCGATTCAAGATCCCCGCGCTGATCCTGTCGGGCGGCGAACCGCTTGACCGCAAAGACCTGTTCCAGATTGCCGCGCGCGCGCGCGGTCTGGTCAAGATGCTGGCGCTGTCTACCAATGGCACCAGAATCCACGGGCTGAATGCCGATTGTGTGGCCGAAATCGGCTTTCACTATGTTGGCATTTCCATCGACGGGATCGGTGCCACCAATGACTGGTTTCGCGGTGTCGATGGGGCCTTTGCCGATGCGCTGCGCGGTGTGCGCGAATGCAAGGCGCGGGGCATCAAGGTGGGCCTGCGCTTCACCATCACCAACGACAACGCCAAACATCTGCCGGACCTGATCAAGCTTTGCGATGATGAAGGGGTCGACAAATTCTATCTCTCGCATCTTGTCTATGCCGGACGCGGCGACAAGAACCGGGGCGAGGATGCCGCCCACATCCCGACCCGTGCGGCGATGGATATGCTGATCGAGCGGGCCTGGCAGGCGGCGTCGGGCGGTCGGGCGCTCGACATCGTGACGGGCAACAACGATGCCGATGCGGTCTATTTCCTCAACTGGGCCGCCCGGCATTTCGACGCTGCCAAGGTGGCGCATCTGCGTGGCCACCTCGAGGCCTGGGGGGGCAATTCCTCGGGGCTTGGTGTCGCCAATATCGACACCCAGGGCCGCGTCCATCCCGATACCTATTGGTCCGACTACACCATCGGCAACGTCAAGGATCAGCCGTTTTCCGCACTCTGGACCGGCCCTGACCCCATGCTGAAGAAATTGCGCATGCGCCCGCGCCCGCTCAAGGGCCGTTGTGGCGCGTGCCAGCATCAATCGGTTTGCGGCGGCAATACCCGCATCCGCGCCCTGCAACTGACCGGCGATCCCTGGGCCGAAGACCCGGCCTGCTATCTTTCCAACGCCGAGATCGGCGTCGATGAGGCCCGCGAAGTCAGTGTGACGCCATTCCGGGGGAAACGCCATGATCCGGCGCATAATTTCCACTAGCGCATTGATATTCTGTGCAGTCGCTGCGCTGGCCGATCCGGTGGCCGATTATGCTGAACACTGTGCCGAATGCCACGGCCCCGCGCGGTTGGGCGCGATCGGGCCCGCGCTGATCCCCGAAACCCTGGGGCGAATGCGCGGTCCCAACCTGGAGGCGGTGATCCGTGACGGACGCCCCGCCACCCAGATGCCCGCCTTCACGAGTGAACTGGATGCAGACCGCATCGCCGCCATCGCCGCCTATCTGGGCGAACCGCTGGCCGAAATGCCGCAATGGGGCGAGGCCGAAATCACGGCGAGCCGCGTTTTAAACCCCGACTACAAGGCGGCGCAGGCACCACAATGGGATGCCGACCCGATGAATATCACGCTGGTGGTGGAAACCGGCGACCACCATGTCAGTGTGCTGGACGGCGACACGTTCGACGTGCTCGACCGTTTCCCGACGCCTTTCGCCGTGCATGGCGGCCCCAAGTTCAGCCCTGAAGGACGTTATGTCTTCATCATGTCACGCGACGGCTGGGTACAGAAATACGACATCTGGTCGCTGGCCGAGGTCGGGCGCATCCGCGCCGGGCTCAACAGCCGCAACATCGCCATGAGTCATGACGGCAAATGGCTGGCGGTCGCGAATTACCTGCCGATGACGTTGACGATCCTTTCGACCGAGGATCTGTCAGTCGCCCGCGTCATGGAGGTCATCAGCAAGGATGGCATCCCGTCGCGGGTTTCAGCCGTCTATCAGGCCCCCGAACGCAAGAGCTTCATCCTCGCCCTGAAAGACGCGCCCGAGATATGGGAAGTGGCCACCGACCCCGACGCCGATCCGGTCTATGAAGGCTTCGTTCACAGCCGGGAAAAGGGCATGATCGAGGCCATCGCCTCGTCCGAGGGCCTGTTCGCCCGCCGCCGGATCGAAACCGCTCAGCCGCTGGACGATTTTTTCTTCACCCCCGACTACCGGTTCCTGATCGGCGCTGCCCGCGACGGCGCGCGTGGGGTGGTCGTCAACCTCAATGTCGGGCGCGAGGTTGCCGAATTGCCGCTATCGGGCCTGCCGCATCTGGGGTCCGGGATCAGTTGGGTGCGCAATGGCCACCGTGTCATGGCGACACCGCATCTGAATGAGGCCAAGTTGTCGATCATCGACACCGAGGACTGGACCGTCATCAGGGAAATCGCCACCGACGGCCCCGGTTTCTTCCTGCGCAGTCACGAAAACACACCCTATTTCTGGGCCGATGTGTTCTTTGGCCCCAACCGCGACGTGGTCCATGTGATCGACAAGCAGAGCCTGGAAATCGTTCGGACCTTGCGCCCCGAACCCGGTGCCACGGTCGCGCATGTGGAGTTCACCAAGGATGGCCGCTACGCGCTTGTTTCGGTGTGGGAGGATGACGGTGCGGTAATCGTCTATGATGCCGCCACGCTGGAAGAGGTGCGGCGATTGCCGATGCGCAAACCCTCGGGAAAATACAACGTCTGGAACAAGATCAATTTTTCGGAAGGGACCAGTCACTAAGGTGTTGCAACAGACGCTGCGCCAGAACCAGCGATCCGGTCGCGGTCAGGTGCCCATAGTCCCAGACCAGAGGTTCGGTGACGCCTCCGGTCTGGAACGCGATTTCGCATTGGTCGTCGGCACAGAGCATGTCCGTCAGCGGCAGGAACGTGACCTCGCCCTTAAGGCCTGCCCGGTCGATTTCTGCGATGAGCTGGGTGTCGGCGGCGGCGACCTTTGCCAGATCCGTGTGCAATGTCAGCCCCGTGTGCAATGGCAGACCCGCATCGAACATCCGTTCCGGCAGACTTGGCACCCATTGCGGTATGCCGCCAATGACAACCAGCCTTGTATCCGGAAAAAGCCGCACAATTTCGCGCAGCGACGCCCCGACGAAAGGAATCTGACCGTCACGGTGAATCCAGTTGGCGTGGAGCAGAAGCATTGCGGGCGGGTGCGCCAGCAGCAGCGCCAGGGCATCGCGATTGTTGCGCTGACATTTTTCGGGAAAGAGCGGATCATCCGACAGGATCGGCGCACAGCCCGAGGTGGTCAACTGGCCAATGTCCGGCAAATAGGCGCGCAGCCCGTAGGATAGCGCCGCAGCATGGCTGTCACCCCAAAGCACGACACCGCCCGTGCCGCCGGAAAGGCAGGTCTGGGAAGTGGTTGCGGGCATGGCCCCGTCGAAAAAGCACACCTTATGGGAATAGAACTTGTCGACCGCGCCGTGGCCGTCTTGGGTGAAATCAAGCAATGCCCGTCCGGCACTGTCTGCACCAAGATAGCGCATCGCCATGTCCTGGCGTGCATTCGTCAGAAGCCCAGCCCCCAGAAACGCCAGAAGAACCGCCAGCGATACCAGCACAAAACCGCGCGGGTTCATCCGTCGCTTGGGCCGTTGCCCAGCGGATGCATGCGTATGGCCAAGCCGAAACGGCTGTTCGACAAAACGCCAACTCAGCGCGCCCAGCCCAAAGGCCAGGGCCAGTTGCATCCCAACCGCCAGACCGCCCGTGAGGTCCGGGTAAACAATCCGCGCAAAAGCCAGAACCGGCTGATGCCAGAGGTAAAGGCTGTAACTGATCAATCCGACAGCAACAAACGAACGGACCGACAATAGACGACCCGCGAGATTGCCCGGTCGCGCAAAGAGCAGAACAGCTACAGTCCCAAGCACCGGCACGAGCGTGGGTAACGCCGGATGGGGCGTGTTCTTGTCAAACATCACCATCGCGGCAATGATCGCGGCAAGGCCAGCGAGCGCCAGAAAATTGCCGGTTCGTCGCTGGAACGCCAACATTTTCTCCGGCCCCGTCACAGGCCGCGAAATCAGCGTCGCCAGCGATCCGGCCAGAAGTTCCCAGAACCGGGACGGTGTGAAAAAATAGTTCACGTCGGGTTTGTAACCCCACCCCCACTGACCGCAGCCAAGACTTGCCAGCGCCAGCAGGGCTATGGTCCCAACCAACACCCGGCGCGGCAGATACCGCCAGCCAAGCGCCAGAATTGCCGGGAACAGCAGGTAATACTGTTCCTCGATCGACAGGCTCCAGGTATGGATAAGCGGTTCGAGCGCGCCGTCGCCATCGAAATATCCGCTCAACTGCCAGAAATGGACATTGGAGAGGAAAATCGCCGTCGCCCCCATGCTGATCCCGAAGGCACCAAAGGCCTTGGGCAGCATCGTGGCCCAGGCACCCGGCAGACAGATCAACAGCATTGCCGCGAGTGCAGGCAACAAGCGGCGGGCGCGGCGGGCATAGAACTCCCAGAACGAAAAGCGGTTTTCGGCAAGCGCCGTGGAAATGAGCGAGGTAATCAGATACCCGCTTATGACGAAAAACACATCAACGCCCAGAAACCCGCCGGAAACGCCCGGAACACCGGCATGAAAGAGCATGACGGGAACGACGGCGACAGCACGCAGGCCATCTATTTCAGGTCGGTACGCGGTCGCCAATAATTTTTGTCCGTGGGGATATGGACTGCGGGCATACATGGGTGGCCGTCGCGACGCAACACCACCCCGCTTGTCGGCACGACAAGACCCGGCCAGTGACTGGCCGGGTCAGTTCAAGGTAAGGTCATGGCGTGAGCGATTAGAAGATCGTATCTACCGGATGCCCTAGCGCCAATGCGCCCACATATTCTGTCTGCACATCCTTTTGCAGCGGGTGGTAGCGGGCAGCCTGGACATCGCGAAAAAGCCTCTCCAACTCGGACTTGCGGTAGAAACCGACTGCACCGGCCAGTTCCATCGCAAGTTCAACGGTCAGTATGGCGTTTTCCTCGACCAGCCGACGTCCTGTCATCACCTGCCCGACCGTCGCCGCCGACGGCGCATTTAGCTCGACCGCAGTGATCATGTGTTGCTGCGCCATTCGCGCTGAAGCCAGCGCGTTTTCCATCCGGCCCGCGCGATTGCGCGTGAAGGTTGATGGGGGCCGTTGCCGGGCAATGTCGACAGCGATGTCGCGCGCTCGTTCGGCCACACCAAGATAAACCGAATAGATCAGCGGGAACGCGATAGTACCCAGCATGAAGAACACCGGGTGCCATTTGCCCTGTGGCCGCTTGACCACAACCTTTTCGGCGGGAACGAATAGCCCCTCGATCATCACGTCATGGCTTCCTGTGGCGCGCATGCCGAGCGTGTACCAGGTGTCCAGAATAGTGACTTCGGGCGCGGACATCGGGCAGGGAAAGTGAATGATCGTTCCGTCATTCTCGGGAGTGACCGCGCTGATCATCAGGATATTTCCCGCCGGTGCGCCCGACACGAACAGTTTTCGTGCTGTCACCCTGTAGCCGCCCTCCACCGGTTCGGCCCTGCCAGTGCCACCGATCCAGTCGCCGCCACCCGATGAAAGCAGCACCAGTTTCTCGGCCGTTATCCGACGCAGCAAGGGTTCTGTCTTGTCGCGACTTTCGGGCTGATGGTGCCAGCGCCAGGCGGGAAATGCCACCTGATGTGTGTGCATGGATAGTGCCAGAGCGGTTGACGAACAGCCGTGCGCCAGCCGCCGCAACATGTCACACAGTTCCCGCACATCCGCACCGCCCCCACCAAGCTCCGCTGGCACGCCAGCATCAAGTAGCCCGGCATCAGCCGCCTTGCGGTAATTTTCGGCGACAAAGCTGTCATCACTGTCGTGCGTTGCCGCCGCTTTGGCGATTTCGGTTGCAAATGTGTCGGCTATTGTTGCGAATTTCCGGGTGCCCGGTTGGTCGATCACGTCAATTCTTGTCATTTTGTTTTCCTGTCATTTGTACCTGATGGAAACAGTATGGCAGAATGGCCGGATCGTGATAGTACAGGATCTGTATCGCCCCGAATGTCGTCCAATCGAGGTGTGATTATGGAAATCACGAATCTTTACAGCCAGTTTTGTCCGGTTTCGATGGCATTTGAGGTGTTTTGCACCCGCTGGACCCCGCTGGTCGTCCGTGAACTGCTGTGCGGATCAACCCGGTTCAACGATATCCGAAAGGGCGTTCCGAAGATGTCGCCCAGCCTTTTGTCAAGGCGGCTCAAGGAGTTGGAGAAAGCCGGTGTAGTCGATATGATTGAGACATCGCGCGGCACGATGGAGTATCATCTGACCGAAGCGGGCGAGGAATTGCATCCGCTGGTCATCGGTATCGGCAATTGGGAGCAGAGATGGGTGGAATCGCGCCTGTCGCTGCGCAATCTCGACCCATCGCTACTTATGTGGGACATCCGACGCAATTTCGACCCAGAACCGCGCCCGGAAAGCCGATGCACGATTCAGTTTCTGTACCCGGAGCTGAATGAAAATCTTAAGGATTGGTGGCTGGTCGTCGAAAAGAACGAAACCGACCTGTGCAAATTCGACCCCGGTTATGAGGTGGACATCCTTGTTACAGCCGATCTGCGGGCAATGTTTTCGGTTTGGATGGGAATAAGCAAGCTTTCAGACGAGATCGACGCAAGGCAGGTGCAGATCGACGCTGTACCCGCGTTGCAGGCGCAGTTGATGAAATGGTTGAAACTAAGTGTTTTTGCACCACAAACGCGTAGGGTTGATTGATGTAAAACGCGGCAAATCGCGGTCGGCATGGCGGGTTTATCCCGCGCAAGCACGGCGGTCGAACAATTGCCGATACCGCAATGAAAAATGCGCGCCGCCCAGGCGACGCGCATTCCGTTTTTTTGGGCAACTCAGATGCTCAGGCAGATGTATTTCATTTCCATGTAATCCTCGGTCCCGTGATGGCTGCCTTCACGGCCAAGGCCAGATTGCTTGACCCCGCCGAAAGGGGCCACCTCGGTCGATATGAGACCGGTATTGACCCCGACCATCCCGTATTCGAGCGCTTCCTGAACTCGGGTGATACGGCCGATGTCACGGGCGTAAAAATAGCTGGCCAGGCCGAAGATAGTGTCATTGGCTAGCGCCACAACCTCGTCCTCGGTCTCGAACTTGTACAAGGGCGCCAGCGGACCAAAGGTTTCTTCGGTCGACACCTTCATGCCGGGGGTTACACCGGTCACGACGGTCGGCTCAAAGAACGATCCGCCCAGCGCATGACGCTTGCCACCGGTCACGATCTTGCCGCCACCCGCCAGCACATCGGCGATATGTTCCTCGACCTTCAGCACCGCGTCATCGTTGATCAGCGGGCCCGTGGTGACACCGGCGTTCAACCCGTCGCCCACGTTCAGCTTTTCGACGGCGGCGGAAAGTTTCTTGGCAAAGGCGTCATAAACCCCGGCCTGCACATAAATCCGGTTGGCGCAGACACAGGTCTGACCATTATTGCGGAACTTGGAGATCATCGCGCCTTCAACCGCCTTATCAAGATCGGCGTCGTCAAAGACGATGAAGGGCGCGTTGCCACCCAGTTCCATCGAGCATTTCATCACCTGATCGGCCGCCTGCCGCAGCAGGATGCGGCCAACCTCGGTCGATCCGGTAAAGGTCAGTTTGCGCACAATGGGGTTTTCACAAAATTCCTTGCCGATATCGGAGGACCGCTTTGATGTGATGACCGAAAAAAGCCCGGCAGGCACGCCCGCACGCTCCGCCAGCACCGCCATG
>JBATDH010000241.1:0-1769 GCA_049663365.1 Albidovulum sp.
CGGTATCACCGTGCAAAACGTCTCTCCTCAAATGTTGATGCTTGTATGGTTTTCGCGCGCACCCTATGACATGAGCCCGCAAAACACAAACCGGAGTCAGCGAAAAATGGCCTTTTTGTCCGACACGCTCGCCAGGGTGAAGCCCTCGCCGACCATCGCCGTCACCACCAAGGCGGGCGAATTGAAGGCTGCGGGCAAGGATGTGATCGGCCTTGGCGCGGGCGAACCCGACTTCGACACGCCGCAAAATATCAAGGATGCGGCCAAGCGCGCGATTGATGCGGGCCGCACCAAATACACTGCCGTCGACGGCATTCCTGAACTGAAAGCCGCCATCGCCGCCAAATTCAAACGCGAAAACGGCCTGAGCTATTCGACCAGACAGATCACCGTCGGCACCGGCGGCAAACAGACGCTCTACAATGCGCTCATGGCCACGCTCAATCCCGGCGACGAAGTGATCATCCCGGCCCCCTACTGGGTCAGCTATCCCGACATGGTGCTGCTGGCGGGTGGCACGCCGGTGCCGGTCGTGGCCGGGATCGAGAGTAACTTCAAACTCACGCCCGCCCAGCTTGACGCCGCCATCACCCCGAAAACCAAATGGTTCATCTTCAACTCGCCCTCCAACCCCACCGGGGCCGGCTATAGCCGGGCCGAACTCAAGGGGTTGACCGATGTCTTGATGAAGCACCCGCATGTCTGGGTGATGTCGGACGACATGTACGAACATCTGGTCTTTGACGATTTCGAATTCGTCACCCCGGCGCAGGTGGAACCGGGGCTTTACGACCGCACGCTGACCTGCAACGGCGTGTCGAAATCCTATGCCATGACCGGCTGGCGCATCGGCTATGCCGCGGGGCCCGAACCGCTGATCAGGGCGATGGGCACGATCCAGTCGCAATCGACATCGAACCCCTGCTCGATCGCCCAATATGCGGCCCTTGAGGCGCTGACCGGCCCGCAGGATTTTCTGGCCGAGAACCGCAAGATCTTCCAGCGCCGCCGCGATCTCGTCGTCTCGATGCTGAACCAGGCCAAGGGCCTCACCTGCCCTCGTCCCGAAGGCGCGTTCTACGTCTATCCCGACATCGCGGACTGCCTCGGCAAGACCTCGACCGGCGGCACCAGAATCACCGATGACGAAGCCTTCGCCACCGCGCTTTTGGAAGAAACCGGCGTGGCCGTGGTCTTTGGTGCCGCCTTCGGGCTTTCGCCGAACTTCCGCGTCAGCTACGCTACATCGGATGCGGCGCTGGAAGAGGCATGCACCCGCATCCAGAAATTCTGCGCGGGGCTGCGCTAAACTGGTTTCAAGGGGGTCCGATGGCGGGTGAACTGCCGGAATTCTATTTCCGCATCCGCGAAAACGGCGCCGCCGTCTTTCGCGTCGATGCCGAAAACCGCCAGCGGCGGCTCGAACTGGACCAGATCGCCCTCGCCAATATCCGCAATGGTGAAATCCGTGCCCATGGCGACCATGTCCTGACCGAGGCCGAAACCAAAGCCATCAGCGACTGGATGGCAACCCGCAAGGAACTGCTGGCGGCGCGCGACATCGACGATATCCACCGCGCCGTCGATTATCTCAACCTCACCACCCAATGGGTCCAGTCCAAAGCCACCGACGATCAGCTCGAAGACGTCACCGACGCGCTCTTGCTGGCCATGCACGATCTGCGCAGCCTGCTGGTGCGCAAGAAATCCGACCGGCTGATGCAGGACGCGGACAAGCCCGCGTAATCCCGGCCCGCACTCCTCCCGAT
>JBATDH010000242.1:0-11532 GCA_049663365.1 Albidovulum sp.
TCATGGGGCAGCGGGGTCATGTCGGCATCGACAAGCGCCAGTTCCACCAGCGGCGCGGGCTTGCCGGTGGCACAGCGGACGGCCAGCGTGTCGGGCGCAGTGATTGATCCGGTCATGTCGGCGACGGTCAGCAGCGGGCAGGTTTCCGACAGGCCGTAGCCCGCGTGGATGTCGATACCGCGCGCCAGCGCCCGTTCGGCCAGACCGGCGGGCAAGGCGGCGCCGCCGATGATCACCTTCCAGCGGGAAAGGTCGGTGTTTTCGGCCCCCTTCGCGGTCAGCAGCATGTTGAGGATCGTCGGTACGCAATGCGAAAACGTCACCCCATGCGCGGCGATCAGCGCCAGCAGCGTTTCCGGGTCGTAGCGGCCGGGATAGACCTGTTTCAGCCCAAGCAAGGTGGCGATATAGGGAAAGCCCCAGGCATGAACATGAAAGAGCGGCGTGATCGGCATATAGACATCGGCCCGGTGCAACCCGCCCATGCCCGGTACTGGACTGACCGCCGCGATACCGCCCAGCGTATGCAGCACGATCTGGCGATGGGTGAAGGTGACGCCCTTGGGATCGCCGGTGGTGCCGGTGGTGTAAAACAGCGTGGCGCGGGTATTTTCGTCGAATTCGGGGAAGGCGAAATCATCGCGGGACGCCGTCAGCAGCGTTTCATATTCGCCGGTCAGGTCCAGCGTCGTGGTGACGGTTCCGGGGCGGTCACGCAGCAGCACGATCCTGACCGTGCGGGTGATGCGGTCGGCGACACCTTCAAGCATCGGCAGGAAATCTTCGTGCACGAGGATCGCGTCATCGGCGGCATGATTGATGGTATAGAGAATTTGATCGGGGGCAAGCCGCACATTGACCGTGTGCAGCACCGCCCCAAGCATCGGCACGGCGAAAAAGCACTCAAGGTAGCGGTGGCTGTCCCAGTCCAGCACCGCCACGACACTGCCCGGACCCACGCCGAGTTCAAACAGCGCCGCACCGAGTTTGCCGATACGCTGCCGCAAGCCGGCATAGGTGTAGCGCATGACGTCGCCGTGGATGATTTCCTGATCCGGCGCGGTGACCAGCGGCGCTTTCAGTAACTGGCCGATCGTCAGGGAATAGGCATGTGTCATGGGCGGGGTGCCTTTGATCCGTCAGGCCTGTGCTTTCTTCTGTCGATCGACCAGCAGATGGGTCAGCCAGTCGGGGTCCATCTCCGGCACCGAGGACAGCAAAAGCTCGGTATAGGGGTCATGCGGGGGCTGGAACATTTCCGGTTTTGGCCCCTGTTCGACCACCTTGCCCTCTTTCATCACCACCACCTCGTCGGCGATGGATTTCACCGTGGCCAGATCATGGGTGATGAACATATAGGCCAGCTCAAACTCGGACTGGAGACGGTCGAGCAGTTTCAGAATGCCTTCGGCCACCAGTTGATCGAGCGCCGATGTCACCTCGTCGCAGATGATGAATTTCGGTTCTGCCGCCAGCGCGCGGGCAATGCCGATGCGCTGCTTCTGGCCACCCGAAAGCTCCGACGGCAGGCGGTCGATATAGTGATCCGGCTCCAGCTCGATCAGACGCAACAGGTCGCGGATGCGTTCGGTCAGCGCCTTGCCCTGAAGGCCCAGATACATCTGGGCCGGACGGCCGATCAGTTCGCGCAGGCGCAGTTTGGGGTTCAGCGCTGTATCGGCCATCTGATAGATCATCTGTGCCTGGCGCAATTGATCGCGGCTGCGGTGGCGGTAATCGGGGGGCAGTGGCTGGCCATCAAACAGAACCTGACCCTGACGCGGCGGCAAAAGCCCGGTGATGACCCGCGCGGCGGTCGATTTGCCGCTGCCGCTTTCGCCGACGACAGCCACGGTGCGGTGGCGGTGGATGTCAAAATTGATGTCCTTGAGAATGTCGGCGGCACCGTAGCCGGCGGTCACCCCCTTGACCGAGACCACGGGCGTGCCGCCCGTCACCGGCGGCTGCACGGGGCGGGCATAGCTGCGCACCGCCCAGAGCGATTTGGTGTAATCCTCGCGCGGGTTGGCCAGCATGGTGCGGGTGTCGGCCTCTTCGACCTCGTCGCCTTTCAGCAGCACCTTGATCCTGTCAGCCATCTGCGCCACCACGGCAAGGTCATGGGTGATGTAGATCGCCGCCGTATCGAACTGGGCGACGATGTCACGGATCGCCGACAGCACCTCGATCTGGGTGGTCACGTCAAGTGCGGTGGTCGGTTCGTCGAAGATGATCAGATCGGGACGGCAGGACATGGCCATCGCCGTCATCGCCCGCTGCAATTGACCGCCCGATACCTGATGCGGATAGCGAAAGCCGATTTCATCCGGGTTGGGCAGTTGCATCCGCCGGTAAAGTTCGACCGCGTCGCGTTCGGCTTCCGTGCGCGACATGACGCCGTGCTGCACCGGGGCCTCGCAATATTGATCCATCAGGCGGTGGGCGGGGTTGAAGCTTGCCGCCGCCGATTGGGCGACATAGGCGATGCGCTTACCGCGCAGGCTGCGCCGTTGCTCCTTGGTGGCCTGGCGCAGGTCGATGCCGTCGAAATCGATGGTGCCGCCCGAAATCCTGCACCCGTCGCGGGCAAAGCCCATCGCCGCCAGCCCGATGGTGGATTTGCCGGCGCCGGATTCGCCGATCAGGCCCAGAACCTCGCCCTTGTGCAGGGTGATGTCGACGCCCTTGACGATCTCGTTCCATGTTTCTTCCGAGCGCCCTTCGATCTTGAGGCCGCGGATGGTCAGAAGGACCGGTTTGCCAGGTGCAGTATCCTTCATCGTTCTACTCCCTCAATCCGCTGGCCCGGTGCAGCATCCAGTCGACCACGAAATTGACCGCCACGGTCAGAAGCGCGATCGCCCCGGCGGGCAGCAGCGGCGTGACGTCGCCAAAGGTGATCAGGGCGGCATTGTCGCGCACCATCGAGCCCCAGTCGGCTGTCGGCGGCTGCACCCCGACACCAAGGAACGACAGCGCCGAGATCATCAGGAACACGAAACAGAAGCGCAGACCGAATTCCGCCACCAGCGGGGCCAGCGCATTGGGCAGGATTTCGCGGATGATCAGCCGCCACAGCCCTTCGCCGCGCAGGCGTGCCGCCTCGATATAGTCCATCACCACGATGTTTTGCGCCACCGACCGGGCAAGGCGGAACACGCGGGTGGAATCGATGGTGGCGATGACCAGGATCAGGGTCACGACCGAGGTGCCGAAAATCGTCAGCAACAGCAGCGAGAAGATCAGCGACGGGATCGCCATGAGAATATCGACAATGCGGCTGAGAACCTGATCGAGCCAGCCGCCGACCGTCGCCGCCAGAAGCCCGAGCATTGCCCCGACGGTGAAGGCCAGCGCCGTGGTGGCAAAGGCAATGCCCACTGTGTTGCGTGCCCCGTAGATCAGTCGGGTCAGCATGTCGCGGCCAAGATTGTCGGTGCCCAGAAGGTAGGTGCCATCCCAGGGCAGGAACTGGGCGCCCACCACTTCACGTTCGCCGAAGGGGGCAATGAAATGGGCAAATATCGCCACCAGCACATAGATCAGGATGATCAGCATCCCGAAACCGGCGCTGACGGGAGCGCTGCGTAGCGCCCGCGCCACGCCGCCACGGGTCAACCGGCGCGCGGCCCAAAGGAAAAGCGAGCCCGCGCCCATAGCGAGGGCGAGGGCAACGGCGATCCAGAACAGGACGATGAGTGTATGCATGGCGCGCGCCTTCTATTTGCGGTGGATGAGGCGCGGGTTCGACAGGGTCGAGAGCACGTCGGCGGTCAGGTTCAACAGCACATAGGCCGAGGCAAAGATCAGCGCCACCGCCTGCACCACGGGAAAATCGCGCTTGGCCACGGAATCGACCATCAACTGGCCGAGGCCCGGATAGACAAAGACCACCTCGACCACCACCACCCCGGTGATGAGGTAGGCAAGGTTGAGCGCGACAACGGTGATGATCGGGGCCAGCGCATTGGGCACCGCATGGCGCCAGATCACCCGCATCGGCTTCATCCCCTTCAGCCGGGCCATTTCGATATAGGGCGAGGCCAGCAGATTGATGATGGCCGCCCGCGTCATGCGCATCATATGGGCGGTTACCACCAGCGTCAGGGTCAGGGCGGGCAGGAAGGTGTTGTAGAGCGTTTCGGCAAATCCGGTCGAGGCGTTCACTCGCGCCATCGAGGGAAAGAAGCCCGACTGCGCCAGAAAGAAGATCAGGATATAGGCGACGAAGAATTCCGGGAACGAGATCGAGGTCAGCGCCATCGCATTGGCGGCACGGTCAAAGACGGTGTTGCGAAACAGCGCGGCGAGGATGCCGAGGATCAATGACAGCGGCACCGCAATGAAGGCGGCGTAGACGGCCAGGAACAGCGTATTGCCGAGCCTGAGCGCGATCAGGTCGGCGATCGGGCGTTTGTTGGCCAGCGAGGTGCCGAAATCGCCCTGGAGCGCCCCGAACAGCCAGTTGAAATAGCGCTGATATGCCGGCAGATCGAGTCCGAGTTCGCGGCGAAACGCCGCCACCGTTTCCGGCGTGGCGGATTGACCCAGGACGGCCTGCGCCAGATCGCCGGGCAAAAGCTCGGTCGCCGAAAAGATGATGATCGAAATCACCAGCAGCGTGAGAACGCCAAGCGCCAGGCGCTTTGCGATCATTTTCCAGATATCGGACAAATCAATCGCCCCCCTGATTTCTGTTTATTATTCTGGGCCTTTGCGGCCGCGTTTGGCCCGGATCGGGCAGGTTGGGTTCCGGCGCACGGGACGCCGGAACCCAGGGTATCAGGCGAACCACCACCGCTCGACGGCGCGGAAGCCGTCCAGCGTCCAGTTGGCCGCGACCTGTTCGGGATGGGCAACCTTGTCCGAGAGGCCCATCACATAGCTGGCGAACATCGGCGTCACCGTTCCGCCCTGGTTGGAACAGATGTCCTGCATCTCGTAATACATCGCCCGGCGCTTGTCCTCGTCCAGCTCTGAACGTGCAGCGAGCAGCAACTCGTTGAATCGGGCATTGTCCCAATAGCTTTCGTTCCAGGGCGCACCGGCCGCATAGGCGGTCGAGAACATCCAGTCCTCGGTCGGGCGACCGCCCCAATAGGACGCGCACCACGGCTTTTTCAGCCAGACATTGTCCCAATAGCCGTCGTTGGGCTCACGCACGATCTCGATATTGATGCCCGCAGCGGCGGCCTTTTCGGAATAGAGTGTCGCCGCATCCACAGCGCCGGTGAAGGCCGCGTCAGCCGCCGAAAGCTGGACGTTGAGCGTATCCATCCCGGCCTCCTTGAGGTAGAACTTGGCCTTGTCCGGGTCGTAGGTATGCTGCTCAAGATCCTTGTTGTAGTAGCGTTGCGACGGGCCGATCGGGTGGTCGTTGCCGATGCTGCCATAACCGCCGAGGATCTTGTCGACCATTTCCTGCCGGTCGAGCGCGAATTTAAGCGCCTGACGTACATTGTTGTCGGTGAAAGGCGCGGCACGCGTGTCCATCGGAAACACATAATGCTGGGTGCCGGTGGTGGCCAGAATCTCGATCCCCGGCGCGCGCTTGAGCAGATGGATCGTGTTGCGGTCAACCGGGTCGATCACGTCCACTTCGCCGGTGATCAGCGCGTTCTGGCGTGCGGCGGAATCGTGGATTGCGTTCATCTCCACCCCGTCGAACCAGGCCCGGTCAGCTTTCCAGTAGTTCGGGTTGCGGGTCAGTTTCGCCGAAACACCCGGTTCCCACGAATCAATCATATAGCCGCCACAGCCGTCGGTCGTGGTCGGGTCGATCTTGCCATCCTTGGAGGGCAGGATCGGCAGGTGATAGTCCGACATGATGAACGGGAAGTCGGCATTGCCTGCGTTGAGCGTGAAAACGACATTGGAGCCGTCGGCCTTGATGTCGGCAATCGGATCGACAATCGGTTTGGCCGCCGATTTGCTGTCTTCGCCGCGGTGATAGTTGATCGAGGCGACGACATCATCGGCCGTCACATTGCCACCGCTATGGTAGGTGATGCCATCCCGGATCTTGAAGGTCCAGGTTGCCGCGTCGGCAGATGCCTCCCAGCTTTCTGCGACTTCGCCGACCAGCGACCCGTCAGAGGCGATTTCAGTCAGATAGCCGCAGCGCGCAGTGTGCAGAACCTGCACGAACTGCGAATCCCACGTTGCCGGATCATTGCTGTCGGTGGTGCTGCCGCTGGCCTGGGCGATGCGCAGAATGCCGCCCTTCTTGGGTTCCGCCGAGGCGCGGCGTACCGTTGACGGCAGGATGAGAGCGGCCGTGCCAAGTGCCGTGGCCCCTTTCAGAAGGCTGCGGCGGCTGAGGTCGCCAGCGTGATGTGATTTGTGCATTTTAGTCTCCCTGTTGGTTTCTTGATTACGGATCATCGGCTTTTCTTCGCTCAAGTCAAATGATCGCTCTTTTGGTAACGCGCCCGATCGAGCCAATCGGGGTTGATCTCGACACCCCAGCCGGGGTCGTCGGGAATTTTCAGCCTTCCTTCGTGAACGGCGAAGGGATCGCCCCGGAACAGCCCGATCTGCCACGGATAATAGTCGGCTTCTTCGATGGAAAACTCCAGATATTTTCCGGCATTGGGGATCGCCCCCAGAAGATGCATCGTGCATATCGTCACAAGCGAGAGGTTCGCACTATGTGGCGTGCAGGACAAGCCTGCCTTTTGGGCCATGTCCGCCACCAGAAGCGTGCGGGATATGCCGCCCATATACATGACATCGGGTTGCACGATATCCACGGCGCGCATCTCGATCATGCGGGCCCAGGTGGCCAGATCCCAGTCCTGTTCGCCGCCGGTCACGTCGATTTTCAGCGCGTCCGTTACTTGTTTAGTCTGGTCCAGTTCCCAATAGGGACAGGGTTCCTCGAAATGGCCGATGCCTTCGGCCTCGAGCAACCTGCCCACCTCGATCGCGCGCTTGGGCGAAAAGCCGGAATTGCCGTCGACCAGCTTGGCGATGCCGTCGCCCAAGGCGCGTGATACCACCGGCACCACTTCTTCGGTGCGGCCCGGCCATTCGTCGATGTCGCGGCCGCATTCGGCCCCCACCCGCCATTTGAAGGCGTCAAAGCCGAATTCGTCGCGCAGTCGCACGAAACGTGCTGCCTCATCGGCGGGGGTGATGTCGCGTTTCATCGACGAGGCATAGGCGCGGATCCAGCCGGGTTTGCCGCCCAGCAGTTCGACAACCGGCTTTCCCTCGCGTCGGCCGCGCATATCCCACAGCGCGGTATCAAGGCCCGCCAGAGCACGGCAGCGGTAGCTACCGGGGAATTTATGCTCGCGCTCTTCGATCCGCTGCACCAGTGCCAGAATGTCGCCGCTGTCCTGGCCCAGCGCCCAAGGGGCCACCTGGCGGTGAAAGATGGTCGCGGTGATGTCGGCGTTATAAGTGGAACACTGGCCCCAGCCTATCGCGCCATCTTCGGCGGTAATGCGCGTGAAAGAGACGAATTCGTCGGTAAAGGTTTCCACCCGCGCAATCTTCACCATCCAGGCCCCCCCTTTTTGCACGATCCGGTGCCGGAAGCACCGGCTACGTCGCGCTGATTGATCAGGTCTAGGGCGCGAAAACCGGCCGCCGACCTCAAAAAACGACGATAGTGCCGACATTCGCGACATCAAGAGGTTTTATGTTGATTGACCGATCAATTTACCAATAACGGTGCCTTCGACCGATTTTTCCGTGCCGGATGGCCTACCTTCAGGCCGTGTCAGCCTCCTGCCCGGCCCGCGCTAGAGAGATTCGGGAACCTGACGTTGGCCATAGTAAAGGCCGACGACATGTTCCGCCTCGGCAAAGAACAGCCAACGGGCGGCGAAGGCACCGATCAGGTGGATGGAGACGGCGATAACCGTGGTCAGCAGACCGGCGGGCAGGAACAGCAAAAACACTGCCGGCAGCAAGGCGGCGCAGATCAACGATAGCGCGCGCAGGCGCAGTGCATGTTTGCGCCCGACCACATGGATCATTTCTCGCAAAAGGTAGTTGGAGCCGGTATGCGCCGGGGCGAACTGGCGCACACTGCCCGCGCCGCCAAGGCCGGTGGCGGTTTTCAGCGTCGCCCCGCGCGCCGCAAACCGGCCATCGCCAAGCCTGTAAGCCGCCCAGATCACCCCCGCCAGAAGGACGCATAGCAGGGCACCCGCCGCGTTCTGCCCCGACAGGATCGCCCCGCCGGTCAGCGCAAAGCCTAAAAACTGCGCTGCTGTCGTCCAATGGTTCCAGCGCGGTACGGCCTTGATCTGGGTGTAGATCATCGAGGTGGCGAAAACGGTCAAAAGACACATGACCCCGGTGAGGATGCCGAACAGGGGCGGCAGCGCGCCCCCGAAAATCGCCCCCAGTGCCAGCGGGGCGGCCATCAGGAGCGTAACGGTAGAGGCCCATGCTTCACGGCTGAGCCAGCTTGTCCGCCACTGGGTGAACGCCCGCAGCGCCCGTGTGGGCTGACCCAGATGGAAGGCCGAAGCCGCCAGGCCAATGACGGAAAGCGCGTAACCCAGCCCCCAGAGCAGGAAGGCGGCCATGCCATAGGGCTGGAGGATGCCAAAGCTGAGAAAGGCCAGAAATCCGAAGCCAAGGCCCGAGAGAACGGTGAAGATGATCACGGAGGGGGCGGGATGCATCAGAGTTTCTCCAGTATCCGGTCGAGCCATCCGGCAAAACCGGTGGCCTTGATGTCCAGAAGCGGGGCCAGCACCGACATCTCGGCGGGTTGATCCTTGGGCCGGGGCGGCAGGTATTTGTTGGTCGGTCTGGTGCCAAGTTCGGGCATGAGGTCATAGCCGCCGCGCTCGGCCACCATTTTGCTGACCGCACTGTCGGGGTCGCCCAGATCGCCGAAATGGCGCGCATTGGTCGGGCAGGTGCGCACGCAGGCGGGTTCGCGGTCGGCCTCGGGCAGGTTTTCGTTATAGATGCGGTCGACGCAAAGGGTGCATTTCTTCATCACCCCGGCGGCCTGATCCATTTCGCGCGCGCCGTAGGGGCAGGCCCAGGCGCAGAGGCCGCAACCGATGCAGGCATCCTCATTGACCAGCACGATGCCGTCCTCGACCCGCTTGTAGCTGGCCCCGGTGGGGCACACGGTCACACAGGGTGCATCTTCGCAATGCAGGCATGAGCGGGGGAAGTTGATGATCTGCGCCGGGGCATCCTTGGGCTGCAGCTCATAGGAATGAACCCGGTTGAGAAAGGTGCCCGACGGATCAGCGCCGTAAGCATCCTGATCCGACAGGGGCGCGCCGTAATTGGCGTCATTCCAGCCCTTGCAGGCGGTGACACAGGCGTGGCAGCCGACACAGGTATCAAGGTCGATGACGAGGCCGAGTTTCTTTTCGGTAGCGGCGGGAAGCTGGGTCATGATTGGCCTTTCTTTCCCACAGGCGATTTCAGCGGGCCGAAGGCGGGTTGTGCCTCATCCGGGGGGGCGACTTTGTCGATCTTCACCCGCAGATCGAACCAGGCGGCCTGCCCGGTGATCGGGTCGGAATTGGACCAGCGCAACCCGTCGCCCTTTTCCGGCAGCAGTTCCGAGATGAGGTGGTTGAGCAGGAAACCACGGGTCGCCTCGGGGGCGTCTTCGTCCAGCGCCCAGGCTCCCTTGCGTTTGCCGATGGCATTCCAGGTCCAGACGGTGTTTTCATTGAGCGCCGCCATGTGCGCGACGGGCACGGTGATTGCACCATTGGGCGAGGTGACACGCGCCCAGTCGCCGTCCTGAAACCCGTTGGCCTGCCAAATCCCCGTTGGCACATAAAGCGGGTTCACGCCGTGGATTTGCCGCAGCCAGGCGTTTTGCGACCCCCAGGAATGATACATCGCCATCGGGCGCTGGGTCAGGGCATGGATGGGGTAGCCGTCGGCGGCGTCATCGCCGAAAGGCGCGTACCAGATCGGCAGGGGGTCCATGACGGCCTTCAGCCGGTCGCGCAGATGGTCGGGCGGCTGACGGTCGCCGTGGCCTTGGGCGCCAAGCTGAAATCGGCGCATCGGTTCGGACCAGATGGAAAAAAGATAGGGCTGCGCCTTGTCGAACAGCCCGATCTTCACCGCCCAGTCCTGATAGGCGGCGTTCCAGGGCTTATAAAACTGTGCCTCGTCCGGGATATGTGCAACCGCGAAACCGCCATTGTCGATATAGCGCTGGAGCTGGTCGGGGTTGGGGGCGCCCCTGCCCGTCTCATCACCGTTGCCACGAAAGCCCATCAGGGGGCCGACACCGGGACGGCGTTCGTGGTGGACGATATAATCGGCGTAATCGCGGTACTTTGCGCGGCCTTCCTCATCGACGAAGCCGGGCAGTTGCAGCCGGTTGGCCAGATCGACTAGCACCGATTGAAAGCCGCGCACATCGCGGTCCGGTTCCACAACCGGCCAGCGGATGGCATCCGCCGCCGCCTCGGCCTCACAGATGGGGCGGTCAAGCAGGCTGATACAATCGTGGCGTTCAAGATAGGTGGTGTCGGGCAGGATCAGGTCGGCATAGGCGACCATTTCCGAGGCATAGGCATCGGAATAGATGATATGGGGGATTTTATAGTCGCCGCCTTCGTCCTTGTCGGTCAGCATCCCCATCACGGCGGCGGTATTCATCGAGGAATTCCACGCCATATTGGCCATGTAAAGAAACAGCGTGTCGATCTTGTAGGGATCGCCCGCATGGGCATTGGCGATGACCATATGCATCATGCCATGCGCCGACATCGGGTTTTCCCAGGTAAAGGCCTTGTCGATGCGCGCGGGCGTGCCATCGGCCCTTAGCGCCAGATCGTCCGGGCCACGCGGAAAACCCAGATGCGGGCCATTGAGCGGCGATCCGGGCGCGGATTTGGCATGCGGCGTCGGGTGGGCGTCGAAGGGTTTGGGATAAGGCGGCTTGAAGCGGAAACCGCCGGGCACCTCGACCGACCCGAGGATCATCTGCAACAGATGCAGGGCGCGGCAGGTCTGAAAGCCGTTGGAATGCGCCGATACGCCGCGCATGGCGTGGAAGGACACCGGGCGACCGGTCATGGTTTCATGTTTGTCGCCGCGAAAATCGGTCCAGGGCTGATCAAGGGTGATGGCCTGATCGAAGGCGACATGGGCCAGTTCGGCGGCGATGGCGCGAATGCGCGCCGCCGGAATGCCGGTGCGGTCGGCCACGGCGGCTGGACTGTATTCGGGGGCCAGATAGCGTTCGGCCATGCGCTGGAAAACCGTCCTATGGCCTTTGTAGGTCGCCCCCAGATCAGGGCGCAGGCCCTTTTGGTCAAAGGGCGCGGGTTTGCCGGTCCTGCGGTCGATCACCAGCAGTCTGCCCTCCTTGTCGCGCAGCAAAAGGCCCTTGCCCGGACCTTCGGTGGCATCAACCATACAGGGCGCATTGGTGAATTGCGCGAGGTATTCGAGGTCGATCTTGCCCGCCTGAAACAGCTCATGCACCAGCGCCAGAATCAGCAACCCATCGGTGCCGGGCGTGATCCCCAGCCAGTCATCGGCCACCCCGTTATAGCCGGTGCGGACCGGGTT
>JBATDH010000243.1:0-4486 GCA_049663365.1 Albidovulum sp.
GTGCTGACGCTGGGTGCCGGTGGCAAAGACCCTGGCACCAGCCCAGAGAATCGCCCGCAGCCCAACCGCGGCCAACCGGCCGCCGCAATGTTGCGGGCCATGGATGCCGTGCGCGCCCGCGACAAGAAACCGGAACTGACATCGGTCTATCTGCGGCTGGTTGACCTGAAGGAACGGCTTGTGCGCAACGGCAACCCGCCGCGCGACTGACCCTGCGTCGATGTCATCCGGCGCCCCGGTCCATCCCAGCCGTTTTGGCGCTTGCCCCTGCCCCTGTTATCGGCCTATACACCGCCGCGTCGGGCCGTGGCGCAGCCTGGTTAGCGCGTCCGTCTGGGGGGCGGAAGGTCGCGAGTTCGAATCTCGCCGGCCCGACCATTACCGAAACGCCCATCCCGTCAGCGGGGTGGGCGTTCGCCTATCAGGGGATGCCAGATGACCGCAACCGGAGTGCTTGCCGACAGCGCGATCCGCGCCATGATCGTTGCGGGCGACATCTCGGGCGATGCGGCCATCGAGGACGGCCAGATCCAACCGGCCAGCCTTGATCTGCGTCTGGGGCCCCTTGCCTACCGGGTACGGGCCTCGTTCCTTGCCGGTAAGGGCCGCAAGGTCGAAGACCGGCTGGCCGAGTTCGAGATGCACCGGATTGATCTCAGCCAGGGCGCGGTGCTGGAAAAGGGCTGTGTCTATGTCGTCCCGCTGATGGAACGTCTGACCCTACCCGCAACGATGTCGGGTGCCTCCAGTGCCAAATCCTCGATCGGGCGGCTTGACCTGCTGACCCGTATCATCACCGACCATGGCCACGAATTCGACCGGATACAGCCGGGCTATCACGGGCGGCTTTACGCCGAGATTTGCCCGCAGTCCTTTTCCGTCATCGCCAGGGCCGGGCAGATGCTGACCCAGATCATCTTTCGTTCGGGCCACAGTTTTCTGGACGACGCCGCGTTGCGCTCGCTTCATGCGAAAACCCCCATCGTCTCGGGCGACGCGATGATTTCCGACGGGCTGGGTTTTTCCGTCGATCTGCGCCCCGAAACCGGCACGCTCGTCGGTTACCGCGCCAAGCCGCATACCGGCGTGGTCGATCTGGCGAAGCTGGGGCATTACGACCCGGCTGATTTCTGGGAAGAGGTGCACACCGATACCGGCTGGATCATCCTCGATCCCGGTGCCTTCTATATTCTCGTCAGTCGCGAATCGATTGCCATTCCGCCCGATTGCGCCGCTGAAATGGCCCCCTATCTGGCCATGGCGGGCGAATTTCGGGTGCATTATGCGGGTTTTTTCGATCCGGGCTTTGGCTGGGCCGAAGCAGGCGGCACCGGGTCGCGCGGTGTGCTCGAAGTGCGCTGTCACGAGGCGCCTTTCGTGCTGGAACATGGTCAGGTCGTGGGGCGGCTGGTCTATGAACGCATGTTGTCACGCCCCGAACGGCTTTACGGCAGCGGCATCGCGTCAAACTATCAGGGTCAGGGGCTGAAACTGTCCAAGCATTTCCGCGCTGGATGAAGGTCGCCGCCGGAGCACTCTTGCCAGTCCTGTCGCGCGTTTCCCCTACCGCCCCAGCCGCCGGGTGATCTTGGCCGCCTGTTTGGCGCGTTTGGCCATATCCTTGCCCATCTGCGCCTGCTTGCGCTCCTCGGGTGTCATCTCCTCTTTCGGCTTGCCCTTGCGGGCCGCAAAATCAAACCCCTTGTTGATGCCTGAATTGATCAACCGGCGCGTAATCTGCTGGATGATCATATTGATAAGCCGGTTCAAGTCCATTCCCTAAACTCCTGTCAATCCTCAAAAAGTTCGCTCTGCCCGACGACATCCCCGACCTCATCCTCATCCGCGCCGCCCAGGATATCCATACCCGGTGCGGGCCGGTTATCCAAAAGCCCAGCGGCGCGCAATTCCTTCAGCCCCGGCAGATCGCGGGCGGATTCGAGCCCGAAGTGATCCAGAAATCCCTGCGTGACCACATAGGTCACAGGCCGCCCCGGCGTCATCCGCCGCCGACCGAAGCGGACCCATTCCAGCTCCAAAAGCTGATCAACCGTCCCCCGCGACACTGCGACACCGCGGATTTCCTCGATCTCGGCGCGTGTGGCGGGCTGATGATAGGCGATGATCGCCAGCGTTTCGATCGCGGCACGGCTGAGTTTGCGGATTTCCACCGTTTCCTTCTGCATGAGAAACCCAAGATCGGGTGCCGTGCGCATCGCCCAGGCATCGCCAACCCTGACCACCCGCACGCCGCGCCCCTCATAGCGTTTGCGCAAATTGACCAGCGCCTCGGCGGGGTCTGCCCCATGCGGCATCCGCGCGGCCAGCTCGGCCACCGTCACCGGATCGGCCGAGGCGAAAAGGATCGCCTCGACCATACGTTCCTGTTCGCCCATGGGCGGCGCCTCAAACAGGCTCTTGTCAGGTGTGGGATTTTCGCTCACGGGTCTTTCCGTTTGATGGAGATGGCGGCAAATGTGTCGATCTGACGTATGACGATGCGCCCCTGTTTGGCCAGTTCGAGCGAGGCCGCAAAGGTCGCGGCGGTGGCCGAACGGCGCTTGACCGGATCGACGGTCCAGCCATCGGGCAGATAGCTGGACAGATCGGTCCAGTCGCCGGCAAAGCCGATCAGCCCGCGCATCCGGTCCAGCGCCTGTTCAAGGGTGAACACATGGTGGCGATCCATGGTGAAGGGGCGAAATTCGTCATGGGTGCGAATGCGCGCATACCCCTGCATGAGGTCCAGCAGCGTCGCGGTATATCTGACCGACCGCTTGCGGGTCACATCCTCGGGGATGCCGCGGGCAAAAAAATCGCGGCCCATCTGATCGCGCGCCATCAACCGCGCGGCGGCTTCGCGCATGGCTTGCAGGCGTTCAAGCTGAAAAGCCAGATGGGCCGCCAGTTCTTCGCCCGAGGGGCCATCATCCAATGGGTCGGGCGGCAACAGAAGGCGCGATTTCAAAAACGCCAGCCAGGCCGCCATGACCAGATAATCCGCCGCAAGTTCTATCCGCAACGTCTTGGCTTCATTTACAAATTTAAGATACTGTTCGGCCAGTTGCAATACCGACACCCGGCGCAGATCGACCTTCTGGGTGCGCGACAACATCAACAGAAGGTCAAGCGGACCCTCAAATCCGTCGACATCGACGATCAACGATTCCGCCGATAGCCGTTCGGAAACGCGGGCGCTGTCTTCCTCGAATGGGGTCGGGTCAGCCACTTTGCGGTTCCTTCACAAGCGCCTCAAACTCGGCTTCCAGAAGGGCGGTGTCAATGGTTTCCGGGTCATGGCGGCATTGCAGGGCGCGGTCGATCCTTTGGGCTGCCGCCGACCCGACCGGTCCGGCGGCGGTCACGGCCTGCACCATCTCGGCGCAATCGCCATTGCAGTGAAGCGCGATATCGCATCCCGCCGCAATCGCCGCGGCGGCGCGCGCGCCAATGCTGCCCGACAGCGCCTGCATCGACAGATCGTCGGAAATCAGCAAGCCGTCAAAACCGATATGGTCGCGAACAAGGGCAATCACCTTTGTCGAAGCGGTCGCCGGGTGATCCGCGTCAACGACGTCAAAGACGATATGCGCCGTCAGCGCCATCGGCAGATCGGCCAGCGCCTTGAAGGGCGCAAAGTCGGTTTGGGCCAGTTCGGCCATCCCGGCCCCGACGCGGGGCAGTTGCTTGTGACTGTCAAGCGTGGCGCGCCCGTGGCCAGGCAGGTGTTTGACCGCAGGCAATACCCCCCCCGCCAGCAGCCCGTCGGCGGCGGCACGGGCGGCACGGGTCACGGTTGCCACGTCACCCCCGAAACAACGGTTGCGCAGGAATGGATGGGTATGCGGCCCGGCGATATCGGCGCAAGGCGCGCAATTGACGTCGATGCCGACGGCCTTCAGTTCAGCCGCAATCAGCCGGTAGCGCAGCCAGACGGCGCGTTCCAGCGCCTCGGGTGCGCTGCGGGCAACCTGATCCAGTGGTGCCAGCCATTCGCGCCAATGCGGCGCGCGCAACCGCTGGACCCGACCACCTTCCTGATCAATCAGGACCGGGGCATCGCGCCCCACACTTTCGCGCAGATCACCGGTCAAACGGCGCAATTGCTCCGGGGTGTCCACATTGCGCGCGAAAAGGATGAACCCCAGGGGGTCAGCATCCCGAAAAAACTCTTTTTCATAATGACTTAGGGTGCAACCTTCACATCCGAGGATCGTAGCCGACTGGCCCGCCCCGGCACCCGCAAGCATCACCGTACCACGGCGGGAACGCATTCCGCACTGTCTGCCTCGAGTGCGGCACAAAACCGGCGGGCATCATCGACATCGGCAAAACCCTCGATGCGCAGGCGGTAAAAAACCTGCCCGGCGCTGGTGGCCGGTTCAATGACCCGGCGCTTGCCATCGAGCAGCGAGCCGTAGCGTTCAGCGGTCTGGTCCCAGTGCTGTTCGGCCTCGGCCTGGCTGGAATAGGCACCGATCTGCAC
>JBATDH010000244.1:0-5689 GCA_049663365.1 Albidovulum sp.
GTGCCGCACCGTCTTTCTCGGCAAGCCGCCCGCCGCGATGATCGAGGCCGAAAAGGCGCAGCTTGAGGGGATCGAGGCGGGCCTCGACGCCGCCCGCGCGGGCAACCGGACCTGCGACATCGCCAACGCCTTCATCGGTGTCCTGAAAAAGCACGGCATCCACCGCGAAGGCCGCTGCGGCTATCCGATCGGCCTGTCCTACCCGCCCGACTGGGGCGAAAGAACCGCCTCGATCCGGGCCGAGGACGAAACCGTGCTCGAACCCGGCATGGTCTTTCACTTCATGCCGGCGCTCTGGATGGAAAGCTGGGGACTGGAGACCACGGAAACCATCCTCATCAAACCCGATGGCGTGGCCGAACCGCTGTGCAACATGGAGCGCAAGCTTTTCGTGAAGGATTAAGCCCGGTGCAGCATCACCTTGACGATACCAAGGCGCTTCTTCGCCACCTGATCGCTTTTCCGACGGTGTCGACCGACAGCAATCTGGCGATGATCGCCTTTCTCGCCGAGCGGCTGGAGGCGGTCGGCGCACGCGTCGAGGTGCATGAAGATGCAACCGGCACCAAGGCGAACCTTTTCGCCACGCTCGGGCCGGACGTCGACGGCGGCATCCTGTTGTCGGGCCATTCCGATGTGGTGCCGGTCGCCGATCAGGACTGGACGACCGACCCTTTCGAGATGGTCGAACGCGATGGCAGGCTTTATGGCCGCGGCACCTGCGACATGAAGGGCTTTATCGCAGCCGCCGTGGCGATGGCACCGTTTTACGCCGAAAGGGTCAAGGACCGCCCGATCCATTTTGCCTTCACCCATGATGAGGAAACCGGCTGTCTGGGCGCGCAGGCGCTGGCGCAGGTATTGCGGGCGCGGGCCGTGCGCCCCGGCGTCGCGATCATCGGCGAACCCACGCTGATGCGGGTCATCGAAGGGCACAAGGGCTGCTACGAATATTCGACCCATTTCACCGGGCTCGAGGGGCATGGCTCTGGCCCTGACCGCGGCGTGAACGCGGTCGAATACGCGGTGCGCTACGTGGCGCGTCTCTTGGAATTGAAAGAGCAGTTGCGCGCCCGTGCCCCCACCATCGGCCGTTTCGATCCGCCCTGGACAACGATCAACACCGGCGCGCTGGTCGGCGGCGTCGCTCACAACGTGATCCCCGGCAAGGCGCGGGTGGATTGGGAAATGCGCCCGGTCCAGCACGGTGACGCCGATTTCGTCAAGGCCGACCTGCGCGACTATTGCGCCCACACGCTGTTGCCCATGATGCGCGCCGTGATGCCCGACGCCGATATCGTCACCGAAGTCATTGGCGAAGTGGACGGATTGATCCCCGCCGATGACAGTGAGGCGAAAGAGATATTCATGGAACTGACCGGGGCGAACGGCGCCGATACCGTCGCCTTCGGCACCGAGGCCGGGATTTTCCAGGCACTCGGCATGTCAGTCGTGGTTTGCGGGCCGGGGTCGATCGAACAGGCGCACAAGCCCGACGAATTCCTGGCTCTCGACCAGATGGACGAATGCCTGACCATGCTCGAACGTCTGGGGGGCAAACTCGCCACATGAGACGCTGATGCAGATCACGGCAGCCCCGGACCAGCCCGCAAACCCGCTTTTCTGGCGCGCGGCACCTTTCGTCTTCCTGATCTTCTGGTCGGGCGGCTACAGCTTTGCCAAGCTCGGCCTCGCCCATATCGAACCCCTGACGATGCTTGCCGTTCGGTACGGGCTGGCGGTGCTGGCGCTGCTGCCGTTTCTTCTGATCCGCAGACCACGATGGCCGGACAACCTGCGTCACTGGGGGGCCATCGCGCTGACGGGCTTTCTGATCCAATGCGTCTATTTCGGCCTGGCCTACCTCGCGATGAAGCGTGGCATGAATGCCGGGACGACCGCGATCATCATGGCGCTGCAACCGATCCTGGTGGCCGTTTTCGCACCGCTGATTTCGGGTGCGCGCGGCGGAAAGCTGCTTTGGCTTGGGCTCGGACTTGGCTTTGTCGGCGTCGTGATGGTCGTCCTGTCCGAAGGCTCGCTCGGTCCCAGCCCCTGGGTGGCGGTGATCCTCGCGCTCATGGCGCTCGGCGGCATCACCGCCGCGACGCTGTTCGAGAAATGGTACGGCATGAAGACCGACCCGGTCGTCGGCGGTATCGTTCAGTATGTCGTCGGGTTTTCCATCCTGCTGCCCGCCGCCTTTGCCACCGAGACGATGGTGATTGACTGGCAGCCCGAACTTTACGTCGCTCTTGCCTATCTTGTCCTCGCCAATTCGATCATCTCGATTGGCCTCTACATCGCGCTTTTGCAACGCGGCGACGCCACGCGCATCTCGGCGCTGCTCTATCTCGTGCCGCCGCTCGCCATGGTTCTCGCCTGGGCGATCCTCGGCGAAACCGTCACGCCGACCGTCTTTGCAGGCTTCGCGTTTTCGGCATTGGGTGTTTTCATCGTTGGCCGACATGCAAGATGACGGCACGCCCGTGAACATCGAAACGACAGATATCGCACCCAGCGCCCGCGACCGGTTCGCCCGGATGCATGCCGTCATCCGCACGCGGATCTGTCTGCTCGAATACGCCCCCGGCATGCGCCTGTCGGAAGAGACGCTGGCCGCACAGTTCGGCGTCAGCCGCACCCCCCTCCGGCGCGTTCTGGCACGGTTGGAGGGCGAGGGGCTGGTGCAGTCGGTCCACGGGGTCGGAACCTTCGTCACCGACGCCGATATCGCGGAGCTTGCGCAAACCTACCAGTTGCGGCTGGAACTTGCCGAACTGACCGGAAAGCTGGACACGGTTGCCCCGGACGCCGAACTCTGGGCCGAGTTTCGGGCATTGTCGGATCGCTCGAAGGCGCTGCTCATTGCCCCCGATGCGCGGCGCTTCGCCGCGCTGAACATGGATTTCTATCTGGCACTGCTGAAACTGACCGCAAATGAGCCACTGAAAGACATCTGCGAACGGCTCTATTTCCGCACTACGCGCATTTGGCTGAAATCCGTCTTTGCCTCGCGGATCGACCTCGCGGATGAAGTCGATGTCTTTGACCGCGAGGTACATGACATTCTGCGCGCTCTGGAGGTCGGCGACCTCCACGCCGCCGCCTTGATTCAGCGCGCCCATATCTCGATGAGCTTCAAGCGGATGCGCCAAAGCGCCTGAAGACCACGTCACCGGCATTTGCCGCAGGAATCCGCCGAAAAAAGAACGCCGCAGCCACGGTCCCGTTCAAACCGGCAATGGCCCCCGGACCTCGGGTCGGCCCGATCCGGGCCGCCACGTTCGGGTATCCCTGCAAATTCCGTCAACGCGCCCGCTTGACCAATTCGCTCACTTGTCCGACATCAGGGGCGCACCAACGGAGTCAGCCATGCCCAGCCCCAACCAGCCCGCAATGGATTTCCTGCTGTCGCGCCGTTCGCGGCCGGCACGGACCCTTACCGCCCCGGTCCCGACCCGCGACGACCTCATCCCCATCCTGACCGCCGCCGCGCGGGTGCCCGATCATGGCAAGCTGGAGCCATGGCGTTTTCTGGTGCTGGAAAAGCCGGCTCTGACCCGGCTGGCCGCTTTGGTCCGCGACCGTGGGGCCGCATTGGGCTACAGTGACGAACAAAATGCCAAATCCATCGCCCAATACGCCGATGCCGACCTGATCGTCGCGGTGATCAAATGCGCCCGCCCGACCGAGAAAATTCCCGACATCGAACAAACCCTTTCGGCCGGGGCGGTGTGCCTGTCGCTCCTGAACGCGGCCCTGGCCTCGGGCTGGGGGGCGTGCTGGCTGACCGGCTGGCCGGTCGAGGACGCGGTGTTTTGCGAAACCGGCCTCGGCCTTGCCTTTGACGAATGGGTGCCGGGCCTGATCCATATCGGCACCGAAACCGCTCTGCCCTCCGACCGGCCCCGCCCGGATATCGCCAAAATCACCACCTGGGTCGCCACATGATCCTTGCCGATTTCGCCAGGGCGCTCGGCCAGTTCTTTGACCCGCGTTTCATGCGGGTGCTGCTGATTGGCGTGGCGCTGTCGCTGGCGCTGCTTTTCGGCGTCTATGCCGGTTTCGTGCAGATCCTCGACTGGCTGACGCCCGACACCTTCACCCTGCCCTGGGTCGGCGAGGTGACCTGGGTCAAGGATCTGCTCGGCTGGGGCTCGCTCGCCCTGATGATCGGGCTGTCGGTATTCTTGATGGTGCCGGTGGCCTCGGCCTTTACCGGGCTCTTTCTCGATGACGTGGCCAAGGCGGTCGAGGATCGCCACTATCCCGGATTACCGCCCGCCCCGCGCCTGCCCTTTTTCGATGTCCTGATCGACAGCCTCAACTTTTTCGGCCTGCTGGTCGGCGTCAATATCCTCGCCCTTGTCGCCTACGGCTTTGTCGGTCCCTTCGCACCGTTGATGTTCTGGGCGGTGAATGGCTATCTGCTGGGGCGCGAATATTTCCAGATGGTCGCCATGCGCCACTTGGGGCGGCAAGCGGCCAAGGCGCTGCGCAAGCAGTTTTCCGGCAGGGTCTGGATCGCGGGCATCCTGATGGCCGCCCCCTTGTCGGTTCCGCTTGTCAATCTGCTGATCCCGGTCCTCGGCGCGGCCACCTTCACCCACCTCTTTCATCGGCTGAACGGCTCGGCCCGCCGCTGACAGCGAACCCACCGGTTTCTTCTTTGAAAAATACTCCCGCCGGAGGCATCCCACCGGTGCCACGCGCGCGGCACCTGTCACTCTGCCTGAGCCGGTTCCGGTCCCAACCGGTTGAACCAGTCGATATCCCTCACCGAAATGAAGCCCCCCAGCAAAATCGCCGCGATGATCGTCCACAGAACGACCGCGATCACCGAGGTGATCTTGGCCTTGCGCCAGATCTGCGCGTCCTCCGGCGCGCCCGGCGGGGTGCCGGGTTCGACCCGCCCCGTCGCGGCCTGCGATCCGGGACGGATTTGCAGGACGATGAAAAAGACCAGAAACCACAGGGTCGCGAACAGGATCATGCCACCGGTGATGCTCATCAGACCTGCTCCAGTTCCACCAGACAGCCGTTGAAATCCTTCGGATGCAGGAACAGCACCGGCTTGCCATGCGCCCCGATCTTGGGCTCGCCACTGCCCAGCACCCGCGCACCCGCCGCCTTCAGCCGGTCCCGCGCCGCCAGAATATCCGCGACCTCATAGCAGATATGATGGATACCCCCCGCTGGGTTCTTGGCCAGAAATCCGGCGATGGGCGACGCCTCGCCCAAAGGATACAAAAGCTCGATCTTGGTGTTGGGCAATTCGATGAAAACCACCGTCACCCCGTGTTCCGGCTCATCTTGCGGCGCACCGACCGTTGCGCCCAGCGTATCGCGGTACTGGGCCGTCGCGGCGGCAAGGTCGGGCACCGCAATGGCGACATGGTTCAGACGTCCGATCATGGCGTGTCTCCGCTGAATTCCGCCCCGGTTATGACCCGCCCGGCCCCGACGTGCAAGCGGTGCCGACGGGATCGGGCGGCCTTTACCTTGTGTTAGTCATTGCCTGTCTTACTCGGGCCATCGAAGCCCCCAACAGAATGAAAGGCAGGACATGGACGACGATCTTTGCGCATTCATTGCCCGGCAGGAACCCGATACCGCGCGCCCGCTGCTGGGGCTGACGGTTCTGGTGGTCGAAGACAGCCGTTTCGCCTGCGAGGCGCTGCGGCTC
>JBATDH010000245.1:0-2598 GCA_049663365.1 Albidovulum sp.
GCGCAGATTGCCTGTGTGATCCTGGCGGTGATCCTGATTCTGGTGGTGCTGGAAAAATCCGGTCGCCGCAATTCACGCTATTACCAATCGGCGCGGCAATTGCGGCCGGTGGCAAGTATCTCTCTGCAAGGCCCCATGGCGTGGATCGCAACGATCCTGTGCCTCATTCCGGTGGGAATGGGGTTTTTCCTGCCACTGGGGGTGATTGCCGGTCATGCGTTGGATGCGCCCTCGGTCTGGATCAGTGCGGGTTTGGGGCGGGCCTTGCTCAATACGCTTTTCGTGGGCGGTATGGCGGCGGTTCTGACGGTGGCGGGGGCGTTGTTCATGGTCTACGGCGTGCGCCTGTCGGGGCGGCGATTGCCGCGGCTGTTGCTGCCGGTCACGACCATCGGTTATGCCGCACCGGGCGCTGTGCTGGCGGTGGGCATTCTCATTCCGGTCGCCGCCCTGGATCACCGGATCGCCGATGGCTGGCAGGCGCTGACCGGGCATGACCCCGGATTGTTGCTGACCGGGACGACGGCGGCGATCATACTGGCTTATGTGGTGCGGTTCTTTGCCATTGCCCAAGGGGCCACCGATGCCGCCTTTGGCCGCGTGTCGCCCGCCTTGCCGATGGCGGCACGGTCCTTGGGCCGAACGCCGGGCGCGACGCTGCGCGAGGTTTATATGCCGCTGATGAAGGGATCGGTGGGAACTGCCTTGCTGCTGGTCTTTGTCGATTGCGTCAAGGAACTGCCGGCAACGCTGCTGCTGCGGCCCTTCAACTATGATACGCTGGCGACGCGGGTCCATGAAAAGGCCAGCCTTGAAAATCTGGGCGAGGCGTCGCCCCCGGCGCTGATGGTCATCGCTGTGGGGCTGGTCGCGGTCGGGTTGCTGGCGCGGGCGAATTTCAGGAAGCATCAGGGTTGATGAGTCGGGACGGAATATGAGTCATGATGGTTGAAAAAATGCCAGGCTTGCGAGGTGGCGACGTGAATGCCTTTTCCTATGAATTGACGGGGGCGATTGGGCAAAAGGCCTGTCTGGGACTGTTGGTGCTTCAGTCAGATGAGACAATTGAACATGATTTCAGGCGGTTGATGCCTGTAGATAATGTATCGCTTTATGTCAGCCGGGTGCCGAGTGCGCTGGAAGTGTCGGGCGAGACTCTTAAGACGATGGAGGCGCATCTGCCTGCGTCAGCGGGGCTTTTGCCCCGGTCGCTGGCTTTTGATGTGGTGGGCTACGGCTGTACCTCTGGCACCTCGGTCATCGGACCTGCACGGATTGCTGATCTGGTCGGGCTGGGGTGTCAGACCCGCGCCGTTACAGAACCGGTGTCGGCGCTGCTGGCGGCCTGCGGCGCGTTGGGGGTCGGGCGTATGGCGTTCCTGTCGCCCTATGTCGAGGAGGTATCGGCCACCTTGCGCATTGTGCTGGCCGGGGGCGGGCTGGAAACCGCTGTTTTTGGATCCTTTAATGAGGCGGAAGAGGCGAAGGTTGCGCGGATCGGGCCGCAATCGCTGATTGATGCGGCGGTCAGGCTGGGATCGGCCCCGGATGCCGATGTGGTCTTTCTGTCCTGCACCAATCTGCGCACGCTTGATGTGATCGACGAGATCGAGGCGCGGACCGGCAAGCCGGTTTTGTCGAGCAATCAGGTGCTGGCCTGGCATATGGCCCGGCTGTCGGGTGCCGGTCCGTTGCGGATGCGGGCTGGGGCACTGACCGCGCTGGTGGAGGGCGAGTGATGATTGGATTGAATGGAATTGCCACCGCCGACAATAAGGGTGATCGGTTGCTGGGAACGGCCCGAAATTGCATGTTTTTCTGCACAATTCTCATGATTTCGCGGGGCTGAAATGCGATCATCACGGGCCATTCAGATTGTCGGCTGCCACGCCGAAGGCGAGGTGGGTGATGTCATTACTGGCGGTGTCGCACCGCCGCCGGGCGACACGCTCTGGGATCAGGCGCGCTGGATCGCCCGCGACAACCGGCTGCGCAATTTCGTGCTGAACGAACCGCGCGGCGGGGTTTTTCGCCATGTCAACCTGCTGGTGCCGCCCAAACACCCCGAGGCGGCGATGGGGTTCATCATCATGGAGCCGGTCCATACCCCGCCGATGTCAGGATCGAATTCGATTTGTGTGGCGACGGTGCTGCTCGATACCGGCATCGTGCCGATGGAGGAGCCGGAAACCCGCTTCAGCCTTGAAGCGCCGGGCGGTCTGGTCGAGGTCGTGGCAACCTGCAAGGGCGGCAAGGCAGTGTCGATCCGCGTCACCAACCATCCGAGCTTTGCACAAAAGCTGGGGGTGCCGATCGAGGTAGCCGGGATCGGTACGCTGAGCGTCGATACCGCCTATGGCGGCGACAGTTTCGTGTTGGTGGATGCGGCGCGCCTGGGTTTTGCTCTGGCGCCGGATGAGGCGCGCGATCTGGCCGGGACTGGGATGAAGATCACCCGCGCAGCCACTGAACAGCTTGGCTTTATCCACCCGACCAATCCCGACTGGCGGCATATTTCCTTTTGCCAGTTCACCGGCCCTGTTGCGGTCGAAAACGGGATCAGGACCGGTCGCAATACGGTGGTGATCGAGCCGGGCA
>JBATDH010000246.1:0-7455 GCA_049663365.1 Albidovulum sp.
CAGTTCCACAGAATACATCTCCCGACCCTCAGCTTCCGCCTCGGGTGTCAGAATGGCGGAATTTTACTCCGCGACGGTCGGGTAATCCCACCGTTTCCGTGGCCCAGTTTGCCTCCGTGATTCACACGCCGTGCTGCGGCTACTCATAAGGGCCATCCGTACACAGAGCTGCATGTTCAACGCTTAGCGACGCGATGAGAACAACTTCGCCGTTACCCCTTAGGTCTTAGACAAATACCCAAGTCTAAGACGGGTAAGCCTGATACAGATTGTGAATGCGGGGAGCCAATTGGCCCAGTCTTAATGCACTGTATCGACAAAAAAGCAGAGCGGAGCAGAATTACATTCTGCGCCTAAGTGAGCTAGGCGATCACTTCGAACCTGTCGACATCGACCATGCCGTAATCGGTGATTTTGAGATGCGGGATAACGGGCAACGCCAAAAAGGCCAGTTGCAAGAACGGCTCTTCTAGCGTCACGCCCAAGTCCTTGGCCGCTGCGCGCAGCGCTATCAGGTCGGCTTGAACCTGCTCAAAAGACTGCAAGCTGATCAGCCCGGCAATTGGCAAGGCCAGTTCAGCACGGACCTCTCCGCCTTGCGTGACCACGAAGCCGCCTTCGATTTCCTTTAGTCGGTTGGCCGCCAGCGCCATGTCGTCATAGTCTGTGCCAACAACCGCAATGTTGTGATGGTCGTGGCAAACGGTCGATGCGATGGCCCCATGCTTGAGCCCGAAGCCACGAACGAAACCTGTGGCGATATTTCCATTTTTGCCATGCCGCTCGATGATCGCAATCTTAACCAGATCGCGTGCTGTATCGGGGCGTTTGTCGCCATCTTGCAGTGTGATTTCTTCGGTCAGATATTCCGTGATGATCTTGCCAGGCAAGATACCGATCACCGGGGTTTGAGCACGGTTGCTGGTCGTTCGAAACACATCTGGTGTGATTGCGGGTGCCTTGACAGAATTGCGGGCAATCGGCTCGACTTGGCCACGTGACGCGAAACTGTCGTCGTTTACAACACGCCCCGCGCACAGCACTTTGGAAACCTTGCAGGCAGCGAGATCATCCAACACCACGATATCAGCCCGTTTACCGGGCGCAATCAGCCCGCGATCATTCAGACCAAAAGCTTCTGCGGCCGACAGGCTTGCGGCGCGGTAGACCGCGAGCGGCTCAGCACCACCTGCAATCGCGGTGCGGATCATATAGTCAAGATGCCCGTGCTCCGCGATATCAAGCGGATTGCGATCGTCGGTACACAGACAGATATAGGGCGAGTTCCGCTCGGTGATCAGGGACAAAAGCGCCTCTAGGTCCTTTGACACAGACCCCTCGCGGATCAGAACTCGCATGCCCTTTTGCAGCTTTTCCTTCGCCTCATCTGCCGTCGTCGCTTCGTGTTCTGTATTTATTCCCGCAGCGATATATGCATTCAGGTCCAACCCACGGACCAGCGGCGCATGGCCGTCGATATGACGCCCGCGAAACGCACGCAGCTTGGCCATCGCATCGGGGTCTTTGTGGATCACACCGGGGTAGTTCATGAATTCGGCCAGCCCGATGACAGCGGGATGGTCCATGTAAGGGATAAGGTCTTCCGCCTCTAACCGTGCACCGGCGGTTTCCATGTTTGTGGATGGCACGCAAGACGACAGTTGCACCTTGATGTCCATCAGCGTCTGTTCACTCGACTGCAGGAAATACTTGATGCCAGCGATACCCGCAACATTGGCGATTTCATGCGGATCACAGATTGCGGTTGTCACACCTTTGGGGCTGACGCAGCGGTCGAATTCCAGCGGCGTCACACAGGAGCTTTCGATGTGCAGATGCGTGTCGATGAAACCAGAGACCAAAACCTGGCCCGCCACGTCGATCACTTCGCGCCCTTCGTACTGCGCGCATGTTCCGACGATCATGCCACCACAGATCGCGACATCACCGGCGAGGAATTCGCCGGTGATTAGGTCAAATACTACACCCCCTCGCAGCACCAGGTCGGCAGGGACGCGGCCATGCGCCTGATCGATCATGTCTTCAATTGGGGGCAGGTTTTCCATCGTCGTCATTCCACATTCTGCATACCAAGGCGAACAAGGGTGCGCCGCTCCACCATCAGAACCAGATAGTAAATCGCTACCGACAGCAGCACCGACACCGCAGCGACCGTCCAGATCATGCCGTAGTCAAGATATCCGCGGGACCGGTTCAGCAGATTGCCAAGCCCAGTGCCCGTCGCCAGCCATTCAGCGATCAATACCCCCAATAGGGCGCGCGGAACTGTCAGCCGGGTTGCTGCAAACAGATAGGGCAAGGCTGCGGGAATGGACACCATCCGCATTTCAGTCCACGCAGACGCCCCATAAGCACGCGGCAAATCCAGCACCGATCGCGGCACCCTCTGGATGCCCTGCACCAGCAAAACGAATGCCGGAAAGAACGTGACCGAAATGGTAATCCAGAGGGTCACTGAATACCCACGCCCGAGGATCAGCACCAAAAGCGGTGTCAGCGCTACCAGCGGCATGGTCTGCGTCACCAGCGCAACCGGCATGAAACCCTTGATGAAGCCCGGAAACATTCGCGAGGAAATCGCCAACAGGAAAGCAAACGCCAACCCCGCGATCATCCCCAGGGCTGCAATCGGCAGCGTCTGGCCCAGGGCCTCAAGCAGCTTGTCACGGGCAATCGCGGAAACATCGCCAAGAAACAGATATTCAAAGACGCCGAAGGGTGTTTTGGCAATCAGATCAGGCACGCCGGTCAGTTTGATGAATGCCCACCACAGCGCGAAGGGCAACGCAACCGTGCCACATAGGATCAACGCCTGAATGGGTCGTGAAAAAACATTGTCGTCATGCGACGATGGGATCGCGGTGTTCAGTGTCACCGACCGGGTGCTGCCCGATATGCGCGAGGAAATCACCGCGAATACGGCATAGCTCAGCCCTGCAATCAGCGTCGCGACGAGGCCGATGCCCCATAGACGGGCCGGATCGCCGCGGCCCAGAGACCCCAAAAGATATGTGCCCAGTCCCCAGCGGCCACCGCCGCCAAATTCCGCCAGGATAGCGCCCAGAACCGCATTGGGTGCAGCGATGCGCAACCCGCTTAGAATATCTGGTACCGCACCCCGGATACGAACCAGTTTCAAGACCAGCCAATTGCCGCCGCCATAGGCGCGCACCAGATCAGCGGACCTTGTATCATATTGCGACAGACCGATTACGGTCGCACTCATCGTCACGAAATAAACGCCTAGGGCGGCCAACGTAACGCGCGGCGCCATTCCCGACAGGGTCAGCACAAGAATGGGCGCAATTGCAATGGGCGGCAGCGCGAAAATGGCGATGTTCACCCCCCGCATCAGACGCAACAGCGTCGGCGACAAAACGAATGCAATGCCTGCGAGGATAGCCAGCACATTACCGATCAGGAATCCAAGACCGGAGGCATAGACCGTGGCCCCGATATGGCCGGGATAATCGCCGCGATCAACCCAGAGCCGGTTCAATATCTCGCTGAGACCCGGCAATGCACCGCCTGCAATCCAGTCCATTCGCCCGACGATTTCCCACACCAAGATCAGGATCGCGAAATTCCGAACGGACTTTGTCCGATGCGAGGTCAGGCTATTGCCCATGCAACACCTTCGCGATCCTGTCGGCCAGCGCATGAAACGCAGGGTCAGAAAACAGATCAGGGTGACGCGGTCGTGCAAATGGCACATTGATGATTTCAACAACGCGCCCCGGATCGGCATGCATAACGACAACCTGATCGGCCAGAAATATCGCCTCATCGATCCCGTGCGTGACCAAGAGTGCTGTGGATTTTGTCTCTGACCAGATGCGCTGCAACTCTACATTCATCTGGCGCCGTCTTATTTGGTCGAGCGCACCGAATGGTTCGTCCATGAACAGAACTTCGGGCGATGTTATCAATGACCGTGCGATAGATACCCGTTGGCGCATGCCACCTGATAACTCGCCGGGCAGTGCGTTCTCGTAGCCTTTCAATCCGACAAGGTCGATAAGCTGCGCAATCTCGGCTTTGGATTTTGCGGGATCACGGCCCAATACTTCGAGCGGCAATGCGACATTCTTCGCAACTGACCGCCACGGCAACAGTGCCGCATCCTGAAACGCGACGCCGGTAATGCCACCTGCGGTCGCGTCCGCCGGGGCTTGGCCCGCGATCAAAACCTCGCCGCAGTCATAACCTTCAAGGCCCAGGGCCACACGCATGGCCGTCGACTTACCGCAACCTGATGGCCCAATGAGGGCGGTGAATGAACCCGGAGCGCACTCCAGGTTCATGTCTCGCAAGGCCTCAACGGTTTTGCCGCGACCCCGATAGGTCTTGCCAACACCGCGCAGTGAAATACCTGCCGGTTGGCCCGTCATCAGATTTCCTCAAGCAGCGTCGTATCGAACATGTCACGGGAACCGTTAATGCCGACGGCAGCCAGCGCCTCGATGTTCTTATCGATGGATTCTTCCGACATGGAAAATACACCCGCATCTGCCGTGATCAAATCTTTCTGTGCGGCATTAAAGAACAGCTCATTTTCGATCGACCGGCCAGTTCCCTTGAACCATGTGTCGGCCCATTGTGGCGGATAGACGGTCGGGTCTGCATTGTTTTCATCCCAACCCTTCCGGCTGGAGCGCAACCATGCGACCAGTTCGGCCCGCTTAGTGGCAAGAGTTTCCTCGGTCACAACGACCGTATCGTTGAACGTCGTCACGCCGTAATCGTAGATCAGGAACGAACTCGCCTCTTCGCCCAATGTGCCAATGGTGAATGGCACGTTGGTTGTGAAATCCAGTGATGCGTCAATCTCGCCGCGCACCAGTGGTGTGGGGTCATACGCATAAGGTACGATGTTCACATCGTTCACGTCGATCCCGTTCAGTTTCAGCAGCGCCTCAATCGTAACAGTATTGACCGGCGGAACGGCGATGGTCTTGCCAACCAGATCGGCTGGCGAATTGATCCCGCTTTTCTTTAGCGACACGATGCCCAGCGGGTTCTTCTGATACTGGGTGCCGATAATCTTGAACTTTGCACCCTGTTCGGAAATCGCGCGGATCGTCGTATCGGGTAATGTCAGCGCCAGATCGGCACGGCCTGCGATGATCGTGCTTTCGGGAATGACGTCCGGCCCGCCCGAAAGATAGGTCAGGTCCAGCCCTTCATCCGTGTAATAGCCTTTGTCGAGCGCCAGAAAATAACCTGCAAATTCGGCATCGTTGATCCATGCCGCTTGCATTGTGAAAGCAGTCGCGGCATTTGCGCGTCCAGCCAGCATCGTGGCGGCAGTGCCAGCGGCCGCAGTTCCCATGAAGTGGCGGCGGTTCATCGTATATTTCATGATGTACTCCCTCATTTTTTGAATGACATTGGTCTTAGGTGACGGGTGCCAGACCCTGGATTGCCCGAAGTTCCTGCAACGGCGGTGTTTGCTTGATCTGTTCTGGTTCAAGAAGGTCCCAGATCACGCCATGTGGGCGTTTGGCGCGTCGCTCGACTGTGTGCAGCTTCCCGGGTGTCGCTATGTGATCGACCAGAATGTCGGTGTCGCTGGGATGCAGTTTTTCGTAGACAACCTGACAGTCATGTACAGTAGCGACAACGGGCGTGTCTTCGCCAACCAGACCCAGATCGGTGAACATGCCCCATTCGAGGTCAAAGAACCCGTGGCCTTTGCCAAAGCGCACACCGTCCACCGACACGGCCGAGGCACCTGTGACCAGAAAATCAATCCTGCCCCGCTTTGCGACATCTTCCAGCGAAATCGGCCGCCCGAAATGTTCCATCCCGTCCAGCCAAGCGGCGTAGAGTTCAGCACCTTTCGGGACCATCCCCGGCTCGATCAGCAAGAATCCTCGGTAGATACCATAGGTTGACATGAAGAATGGCTTTTCTGCTTCGATCAGACGGCGGCGCAGATCAACCAGACAATTGTCCGGCGTGATGAACATAAACTCGGCGTCTTTACACGCCTGCATGTCCATAATCCGGTCCGTCGCAGCCTCTGATCCTTCAAAGTCTGGAATGACCTCCGCAAAGTTCATGTCAAACCGTGTATCCGGCTTTGCCACGTCTTTCAGCTTGGTCCAGATATGCTGTCGGATGATATTTGATTTTGACACGCTGCTTCCTTACTGTTTCAGTGCGGTGTTTCAGAGTTTCAAATGCTGAGTTCCGGTGTTCCATAATTCTGCAACTGTTGTTTCATTCTGTCAAAGAAATTCGTAAGTATCTGATCGGAGTATAAAATGTCGACAAGACTATCCCTTAGGATACAAGAACGGATCACGCGGCTGACCAAAAGCGAACAGCGGCTGGCCAAGGTGATTCTTGAGACACCAACGCTGATTGAAACACATACGGCGACTGAGTTGGCCGGTCTTGCCAATGTGTCAAAAGCCACCGCAGCCAGGTTTTTCCGTGCGCTGGGATATACCGACTTTGAAGAGGTGAAAATTCAGGCGCGCGAAGAACGTAACCGCACCCAGCCCTATAGCTATTCGGTGACAGCATCGGAAAAGATTGTGTTGGGCCGCACCATTGGCGAGCATCTTGACTTGGAATTGAACAACCTGACCCGCACTTTTGAAGAAATGGGCTCGGATACGCTTCAGCACGCTTCAGTCTTGATCGCTGATGCGCCGCGCGTTTGGTTTCTCGGACACGGTCCGGACAGTTGGCTTGCCAGATACGGGCGGTCGATGTTTTCCAGACTGCGCCATGATGTCCACCTTCTCGGCTTAAATGATAGCTCAACAGCAGAAGATTTGGCGATGACAGGGCCACGGGACGTATTGATAAACATGGCTCAGGGAGCACAGTCAAAAAGCCTCAAATCCATCCTTTCTTACGCAAAAACCACCAGGTTAAATGTGATTACGCTGACCGATCACAGCAACCTTGCGCAGGCTAAGAGGTTCTCGGCTATCGTTCTGAGGTGTCACATTTCCAACTATGGTCTGATACCGACACATACAACATTGGTCAGCACGCTCCGCCTGCTTGCCGTGTCCTACACAGGACATGTCGGCGAGACAGCGATCCAGCGGATGGGTCTGATCGACGATATCAACGAGGAACTCGATATGATGGGCTGACGCTGCCGTCCGGCGTGACGCCTGATGTGGGCGTCAGGGCAAATGTCAGATCGTCTCTAGTGCCCTAAGGCCAAAGAGATTATCAGATGGGATGTCCGGGCCCGAGATTGTTGCGCCAGGGTAGCCTGCACCTCGAAATGGGATTGGCTAACTGTCACCGTCCCGTGTAAGTGCTGCACGTCTAGAATGGGAAGGTCTGAAAAACCTGCCACTTCTGGCGTAATCTGATAGACTTGGGCATCCCTGCAAGGAGCCTTGCCGATGCCGAAACAGCCCGCCTTTCCCGGTCTTCGCAATGCGATGAAGAAGAAGCAGA
>JBATDH010000247.1:0-2163 GCA_049663365.1 Albidovulum sp.
CAGTGATATGCCGTTTGTGGATGTCGAGCAGGGGGCATCAAAACAGCAGGTTACGGTGAACTGGCAAAACAGCTCAAAGGGCCGGGTTCAGATACGGCTGCGGATGGACAACCCGAACTGACAGTTGGGCCTTAAGCAGTATCAAAGATTGGGTCTGTCTGGGGTGCTGGCCGAAATGGTCAGCACCCGTTCAGATCATAAAGGCGGCGGTGGTGGCACGACATGCAATATCTCGGCCCAGAGCAGCCGCTTGTCGATCGGCTTGGCCAGATAGCCATTCAAGCCAAGCTCCAGATAGCGTGTTCGGGTGTTGGCCAGGGCATCTGCCGTCAACGCGATGACCGGGATTTTTGCCCAGGCCTCGCCCGAGTTTCGGATGGCTTCAAAGGTCGCGGCCCCGTCGAGATCGGGCATGTTCATATCAAGCAGGACCAGATCGAAGCCTTCGGCGCGCAGCCATTCAAGGGCTTCTGATCCGCTGTCCGCTTCGGCCACGTCGAGACGCAGCGCCTGTAAATGCTGGCCCACCACAAATCGGTTGGTGGCGATGTCATCCACAACCAGGGCGCGCAGCCGGCCATAGACCGTTTCCACGCCCCTTGCCGGTGGGTCCGCCACTTCGATAAACGGCAGGTCCAATCGTGCGAACCAGTCCGAAGCCGTTGTTTGGTGTAGCGTGACCACGGCCCCCATGACCCCCGCAATCCGCTGTGCCAATGTCAGCGCCAGGCTTTCATCCTCGGGGTTGACGGAAATTTGCTGGGCGCTGTCGGGCACGGGCTTGGGCTGGCCTGCCGAGAGCGTCAGACGCAGCCAGTTCGGTGTAGCGGGGATCAGGGCGGCGTGCAGACCCAAGGTCGGCATGTCCGGGCCGATCTGATTTTCGGTCACATGCGTGCACAGATGGGTCAGGCATTTGCGCAAGTGGAGCGGGTCAAAGCGCCCGATCTCTGGCACGTCGTTTGCGATAGCCGTCAGGATTTTCGGCGCATGTTTGGTTCTGCCCGACAGAGCCACCGCAGCCGATGTCAATTCTTGGCGAAAGGCAGCGGTGGCGAGGTTGAAATGACTGTCGCCGTCGGATGCAGAGGCAACATCCAGAACATCCTCGATCAGAGCGCCCAAGGCCTGCGCGGCTTCTTCGATCTTTTCGACATAGTCTGATTTTGCGACGGTTTCGGGCGCGTCACGCAGTATCTGGCTGAAACCGACAATGGTGTTCAGCGGTGTTAGAATCTCATGGCTCATCGCCGACAGGAAGCGCGACTTGGCCTGGCTGGAGGCGTTGGCGTTTGCAACGGCCTGAACCAGTTCGGTCTGAGTGCGGTAGTTGTCGAACAGCGCGGAAACGAAATAGCCCAGAAGTGCCGTTACCGCGCAGATCGCGACGACCGCAGAGCCTATGCCAGCGCCGGAGACGAGGATCATCGCGGGTATCCAGAGCAAGGCCAAAGCGGGTGGAATACCGCTTAACAGACCAAAGGGGATATGGGTCGACCGGATGACGGAAATGTTCAGCAAGGCCGCGACCAAAGCCAGAATGGCCACGAAGTTGAAAATAAGATCGTCGGACAGGAGCCCCAGCAAGGCCATGGCGCTGTAAAGCGCGATGCTTAGCGCCGACGTGGCGATGATGGCAATCTGTTGGCGCCGGGTTGGCTTTTCCTCGAAGTCCTTCAGCAGTTTGTGCTGTAACGTCTCGCAGCCGATGTTGAGGAGATAGGCCAGAAATACGATCCAAAAGGGCAGGTATACAGCGAAGATAAAACTGCTGATGGCAATGCCTATCTGTCGCGCCGGAAGGTCCGCCGCAAGCCTGTCCCTTTGGCGCAGGATTTCTTCCTGCCAAGTCGCCCATTCTGACATTTCAACTCGCTGATGAAGTTTACAGCAAACCAAACGAGTTTTACACGAAGTCAAATTACCGTTACATTGTCTACCTTAAAGTCATTAGGCTCAAGTGCATAGGCCTTAGCGAAACCGCCATAAAGATTCGCGCCGACGATCTGGAATTGAACAAAAACAAAGTCGGCGAAATCAATGTAGAGCTTGGATTTGGGGTGATGCAAAAGCCATAGCGCGCGCAGGTCTGATTGTGCGGCAGAAGCCGGATCGCAGAAATCGGCGCGGACATGAACGGTCAGTCGCGGTTGGTTGAGAGGG
>JBATDH010000248.1:0-6808 GCA_049663365.1 Albidovulum sp.
ATATACCGGTGGTATCGGCGTGGGGCGGGGCCGGTCTGTCGGTTGAAACCATGGCGTTGGGGCCGGCCACGCCCATCACGTCGGTGGGAATTTCGATATGCCGGGGGCCGGGGCGGGTGGTGGTAAAGCCATCAAAAGCTGCCTCCAGCGCCGGGATGAGATCGCCGGGGCCTTCGATGCGGGTGGCCGAAAGCGAAACCAGCGCGCTGAGCGCCCGCTGGTCGGGCAATTCATGCAGATGGCCCCGCCCCTTGCCCAGCGTCGGCAGGGCGTTCACCCCCGACAGGACCAGCATCGGCGACGAATCGGCCCGCGCCTGCGCCATCGGCGTCAGCATGTTGGTCAGCCCCGGCCCGGTGATGACAAAGGCCACGCCGGGCCTGCCCGAGACCCGCGCATAGCCGTCGGCCATGAAGCCTGCACCCTGTTCGTGGCGCGGTGTCACATGGCGGATACCCGATCCGGTCAGCCCGCGGTAAAGTTCGACCGTATGCACACCGGGGATGCCGAAAACCGTATCTACCCCGAGGGTCTTGAGTTGATGGACCAGTGCTTCGCCGATGGTTGTCATGATGCGATCCCGACTTTGTGAAATGAATTGGCATGGGTGACGATGCGGTCACAGGCCCGGTCCAGCGTGGTATCCTCCACCGTCAACGCGACCCGCACCCAGCCTGCCAGCGAAGTGCCGAACGAGGTGCCGGGCATGACGGCGACGCCGTGGCGTTCGAGAAGATCGAGCGCGTAGTCATGGTCATCGAGGCCGGTCGCGGAAATGTCGATCAGGGCGAACATGCCGGCATCGGGTTTGTGGACCGTAAGGCCTGCGGCATTGGAGAGCTTGCGTTCCATGAGATCGGCGCGGCGGGCAAAGCGTCTGGCCATGTTCTGGGCCGTGACCGAGACGGTGGCGACGGCCTTGGCGGTCATGTCGGCGATGAAGGGCTGGCTGCCGAACAGCAGCGTTTCGGACAGCGGCAAGAGCCGGGTGGTGAAATCGGCAGGGCCGACGCACCAGCCGCTGCGAAAACCGGGTGCTGCATGGGATTTGGAGATCGACGACATGACCACCACCCGGTCGGCCAGATCGGGATTGGCCAGCGGCGAGGTGAAGGTAACGCCGTCAAACACCAGTTCCTCATAGACCTCATCGACCAGCAGCCAGAGGTCATGCCGGATCGCCAGCGCGCCGATTTCGGCAATATCCTGCGCCGTCAGCACCGCCCCGGTCGGGTTATGCGGCGTGTTGAGCAGGATGGCGCGGGTTTGCGGGGTGATTCGCGCGGCGATATCGGCGGCGGCAATGCGAAAGCCGTTTTCGGGGCGCAGCGGCACCGGCACCACCCGCGCGCCGCTGGCCGCAATGATGCCTTCGTAGGTGGCATACATCGGGTCGCCCACCAGCACTTCGTCACCGGTTTCCGTCAGGCCGGTCAGCACGGTGTAAAGTGCGGTCTGGGTGCCGGGCAGGCAGAGAAACTGATCGGGACCGATGGGTCGCCCCACCCGCGCGGTATAGCGCGCCGACAGGGCCGCACGCAGGTTGGTTTCGCCGCGCCCGTCGGAATAGGCGGTACGACCCGCGCGCATGGCGGCGGCGGCGGTGTCAATCAGGTCGGGCGCGGTCGGCACATCGGGATTGCCGATTGTCAGGTCGATGATGTCGCGACCCGCAGCCGCCAGTTCACCGGCACGGATGTGCAATTCCCACTTTGCCCCGCCCAGACCGGCCAGCCGGTCGACAATGCTTGCGTATTTCATGGCGCACCTTTCCTTTTGTCAAACTCCAGCCCGATGATCGCCGTGACCGATGTCAGGCCGATTTCGGCCAGCTCATTATCGCCGAATGCCTCGGGCAGGGCCCCGCCTTCCAGCCACAGCCCGTCGATGACGGCGTTGCAGGCGATGGCGTAACGTCGGTCCTGGTCTGGCGAGGTAATGCGCCCGGCATCGCACAGGGCCGCGCTGATCAGTGCCTCGAGCCGGTCGCGAAAATGGTAATAGGTGCGTTCATGGGTGTCTTGCATGGCCTGATCGCGCCGCACCATGTGGATGAACCCGGCCCAGAGCGCCATCGCCTTGGGGTCAACCACCGGCGGCGTCAGCGAGGCCGTCACGAACTTCCGCAGCCGGTCTTTGGCGGTGCCGGATTGACTGCCCTGCGCCTCGGTTGCATCGGTCATGGCGCGCATGTGGCGTTCATAGGCCGCGACGATCAATTCCTCCTTGGAGGAGAAGTAGTGGCGGATCATCCCCTGCGACATGCCCGCCGTTTCGGCAATGGCGCGCACGGTTGCCCCGGTTGGTCCGGTCTCGGCCATCAGCTTCAATGTCGCCTCGATCAGCGCCTCTTTGCGCTGTTCGGGCTGTTCGCGTGAGAAGGATCGGCGCGACGTCGGCATGGCGGAGAGTTCGGTTCCAAAAATTATACGCTTGCATAATTACTTGGTTTGAGAGTTACTACAACCAGATTCCCGGAGATCCCTTATGGCGACAAACGCAACGGCCCCTACCCCGGCACATGATCCTGCCGAGCAGGTCGAAGCGATCCGTGTGGAAGATCTGCACAAGTCATTTGGGCCGCTTGAGGTGCTCAAGGGTATTTCGCTGACGGCCCACAAGGGCGACGTCGTGGCGATCATCGGCGGATCGGGATCAGGCAAATCGACCTGCCTGCGCTGCATCAATTTCCTTGAAACGCCGAGCTCGGGCAGGATCGTCATCGGCGGCGAGGAAATCGCCATGAAGGCTGATGGGTCGCCCGCCAGCCGCAAGCAGATCGAACGGGTCCGTACGCGGTTGGGCATGGTGTTTCAGGCCTTCAACCTCTGGACCCACCGGACATTGCTGGAAAACATCATCGAGGTGCCGGTGCATGTGCTGGGCGTGCCCAAGGCCGAAGCGACCGAAAAGGCCATGGCGTTGCTGGACCGCGTGGGACTGGCTGAAAAGGCGGCAACCTATCCGTCGTTCCTGTCCGGTGGCCAGCAGCAGCGCGCGGCCATCGCGCGGGCATTGGCGATTGACCCGAGTGTCATGCTGTTTGACGAACCGACCAGCGCGCTGGACCCGGAACTGGTGGGCGAAGTGCTGACGGTGATCCGCGATCTGGCCGCCGAAGGGCGCACCATGATCCTTGTGACGCATGAGATGAAATTCGCGCGCGAAGTTTCCAGCCATGTGATTTACCTTTATGAAGGCAAGATCGAAGAAGAGGGCCCGCCGGAACAGGTGTTCGGCGCGCCCAAATCCGAACGATTGAAACAGTTTCTGAAATCCGTCCATTAAGGGCGGAAAAACCAAACGGGAGAAGACCATGAAACTAACCTCAAAACTGGCCGCAGGCCTTTTCGCACTGGCGCTGACAGCCGCACCCGCGCTGGCCGATCCGATCAAGGTCGGCGTCGCCGCCGAACCCTACCCGCCGTTTTCCTCGCTCGATTCCTCGGGCAACTGGGTCGGCTGGGAAATTGATATCATGAACGCCATCTGCGCCGCCGAAAACATGGACTGCGTTCTGACCCCCGTGGCCTGGGACGGCATCATTCCGTCGCTGACCGGCAAGCAGATCGACGCCATCATGTCGTCGATGACGATCACCGAAGAGCGGTCGAAAACCATCGATTTCAGCGACAAGTACTACAACACCCCCGCCGATATCGCCGCTGCGAAATCATCCGACATTACCCCGACGCCGGAAGGGCTTGCGGGCAAGATCATTGGCGTGCAGGCCTCGACCATCCACCAGGCCTATGCGCAGCAGTATTTCACCGGTGCCGCTGAAATCCGCGTCTACCAGACCCAGGACGAGATCAATCAGGATCTGGCGGCGGGGCGGATCGACGCCACCCTGGCCGACAGCATCGCCCTGGGCGACTTTGTGGCATCCGATGCCGGGGCTTGCTGTGAAGACAAGGGCGCAGTCATGGATGATCCGTCGATCCTGGGCAAAGGTGTGGGTGTCGGCATCCGCAAGGGTGATGACGCGCTGCGCGAACAGTTCAATGCCGGGATCAAGGCCATTCGCGAAAACGGCGAATATGACGCGATCACCAAGAAGTACTTCAAATCCAACATCTACGGCAGCTAAGCCGATATCTTGGAACAGGCGCTGGACCTTCTGGCACTTTCCCCCCCCGGCTGGGGGGGAAACCTTTTGCGCGGCCTCAACCACTCGCTTCAGATCGCGTTCGGGGCCTTTGGTTTCGGCCTGCTGATCGGGCTTCTGGGGGCCTACGGCAAACTTTACGGGGGCCCGGTGACCCGCGATCTTCTGGCCGTCTACACGACTGTCGTGCGCGCCGTACCGGAACTGGTTCTTATCCTGATCCTCTATTACGTCGGCTCTGACCTGATCAATCAGGCCTCCGAAGCCATGGGCGGCGGCCGGGTCGAGATCAGCGGTGTTGCCGCCGGTATCTGGGTTCTGGGTGTGGTGCAGGGGGCCTATGCCACCGAAATCCTGCGCGGCGCGATCAAGGCCGTGCCAACCGGTCAGATCGAGGCCGCCCGCGCCTATGGCATGTCGCCTTTTTTGATGATGCGACGGGTGACGATTCCGGCGATGATGTCCTTTGCCATTCCGGGCCTGGCCAATCTGTGGCTGATTGCCACCAAGGATACTGCGCTGCTGGCGGTCGTCGGCTTCAATGAGTTGACTCAGGAAACCCGGCAGGCCGCCAGTTCAACCCGCGCCTATTTTACCTTTTTCCTGGCGGCGGGCCTGCTTTACCTGCTTGTCAGTCTGGTATCGGGGCGGATATTCGGGCGCATCGAGAAATGGGCGCGCAAGGGGCAGCCCTCGCTCAGAAAGACCGGCGCATGACTGCGTTGCGCGCCTTCCTCATGCCGCACCGGATCGTGATGATCCTGATTTTCGCCGCGCTGGTTGTCTGGTGCGCCGTCTCGCTACGCTGGGACTGGATCCCGAAATATGCGCCGCTGGCGGCGCAAGGTATCTGGCGCACCTTGTGGATTCTGGCCGTCACCTCGGTTCTGGGATTTCTGCTGGCCATCCCGCTTGGTCTCGCACAGGCGATCGGGCCCTGGTATCTGGCCTACCCGGCCAGGGTATTCTGCACGGTGATCCGGGGCACGCCGCTCTTGTTGCAGATATGGCTTCTCTATTACGGCTTAGGCTCGCTTTTCCCGCAATATCCTTGGATTCGTGAAAGCGATCTCTGGCCCTATCTGCGGCAGGCCTGGCCCTATGCGGTGCTGGCGCTGACCCTTTCCTATGCCGGGTATGAGGGCGAGGTGATGCGCGGCGCCTTTGCAGGGGTGGGCAAGGGCCAGTTGGAGGCCGCCAATGCCTTCGGGATGCCGCGTTTCACCCTGTTTCGCCGTATCTGGATGCCGCAAGCGATCCAGAGCGCGCTGCCGACACTCGGCGGCGAGACGATCCTGCAACTGAAGGCGACACCGCTGGTCGCCACCATCGCCATCGTCGATATCTATGCTGTCGCCTCGCGCGTGCGCCAGGATACGTTCATCGTCTATGAACCGCTGATCCTGCTGGCGGTAGTCTATCTGGTGATCGCGGGTATCCTGGCCTTTGCCTTCAAGAAACTCGAAGAACGGGTGCCGGTCAAGGCCTCGTGACGGTCAGACCAGACCCAGCGCGGCGCGCAACCGGTCATGCGGCAGGGCGGGCACGAAATTGCCGTCGCGGCCTTCCATGTCGGCATTGGCGATCATGCTGTTCAAGATCGCCTCTTCGATCGCTTGCACCACCGCTGCGAAAAACCCGTCGATCTGTTCATCGGGGACGAAATCGGCATGGTTGAGCGCCTGCTCCGCGCCGCCGCCGATCTGCGCATTGGCGGTGGAAAAGGCCAGAAAGATGTCGCCCGATCCGTGATCGGCCATGCCGCCCATCCGCCCCACGCCGAAACTGGCGCGGCGGGCAAGGCGTTTGAGCTGATGCGGCAGGAACGGCGCATCGGTGGCGACAATGGCGATGATCGAGCTGCCCTGCGCATCGGGGGTATTGCGCCGCATTGGCAGATCGTCAAAGGCTGCCCCCAGTCGGCGGCCGAGCACCGTCAGATTGGCGCGCTGCCCGAAATTGGCCTGAACGAAAACCCCGACCGTGTAGTCGCGCCCGGCAAAACCGACCCTTCGCGAGGCAGTGCCGGACCCGGCCTTGAAACCAAAGCATTTCATCCCCGTGCCGCCACCGACGCTGCCCTCTTCGACCGGGCCGGATTGGGCACCGTCTATGGCGGCATAGACATGGGCATTCGTGACGTGAAAGCCGTTGATGTCGTTCAAGAACCCGTCATAGGTTTCTGCCGCGACTGGCAGGGCGAAATCATCGTCGAAGGTTTCGGGAAACGCACCCGCCGCCCAGCGGATCGTGGCGTCACGCGCCAACCCGCAGGAATGGGTGTTGGTGATCGTGATCGGCAGGGCGAATTTGCCCGCCTCCTCGATGTAATGCGAACCGCTCATTTCGCCATTGCCGTTGAGACTGAAGAGGCCGGCGAAAACCGGGGTCTGTGCGTCGGCCCGCGGGCGCGGCAGAATGGCGGTCACCCCGGTCCTGACCGGGCCTTTGCCCACCACCAGCTTGCCGTCGCCCGCAATGAGCGTCGCATAGCCGACCGCCACACCGGCCACATCGGTGATGGCGTTGAAAGGGCCGGGGCAGCCATCAAAGCGAAGCCCGAGCGCCGCTGCGCGCGGTTTGCCGGAAGGCGTGTTGATCGACGGGACTGGCATGGTGTCTCCCTGTCCTGGGGGCCACCCGTTCGGGTTGAGCGGGCAGATGGCTGAACCTTGCGCATTGCGACACATGCCGCAAGCC
>JBATDH010000249.1:0-7238 GCA_049663365.1 Albidovulum sp.
CTGCTTGACGACCCGGAAGCCGCCTGCAAGCTTGCCCGCGACGCGCTCGTCCATCTGGCCTAGGAACAATAAATGCGCCAAAAAATCGCCGCCGGAAACTGGAAGATGAACGGGTTGCGCGCCAACCTCGCCGAACTAAGCGCGTTGGCCAACGCCCAACCCGCCCCGGTTTGCGAGGTACTGATTTGCCCGCCCGTCACCATGCTGGCCTGGGCCGCAGAAACCCTTTTACCCACCGCGATCCGCCTGGGCGGGCAGGATTGCCACCCGGAAAAATCCGGTGCCCATACCGGCGACATATCCGCCGCCATGCTGGCCGATGCCGGGGCCAGCCACGTCATCCTTGGCCATTCCGAACGCCGGGCGGATCACAACGAAACCAGCGACCTTGTCGCCGCAAAGGCCCGCACCGCCCATATGGCCGGTCTCACAGCCCTGATCTGTGTTGGCGAAACCGAGGCCGAGCGCGACGGCGGTGAAACATTGGCCGTCATTCGCGCCCAGTTGCAAGGCTCCCTGCCCGCTTCCGCCACGGGTTCCAACACCGTGATTGCCTATGAACCGGTCTGGGCCATCGGCACCGGGCGCACCCCGACGCTCGACCAGATCGCCGAAGTGCATGATTTCCTGCGCGCGCAACTTTCCGCCCGGTTTGGCGCGGATGCAGAAATGTTTCGTCTGCTCTATGGCGGCTCGGTCAAACCGTCAAATGCGGCCGAGATTTTTGCCGTTGCCAATGTCGACGGGGCATTGGTCGGCGGCGCCAGCCTCAAGGCCAGCGATTTTGGCGCCATTATCACCGCCCTCGACGCCGCCTGAGGTTTGCGACATTGACGTGACCAAAGCCCCGGAACAAGCCAAGGGACGCGGATGATCACCCTCAGCCAGTCACCGACCGACCCGGATTTCGTTCAAGACCCCTACCGGTTTTATGAACGCGCCCGCGCCGACGGCCCGCTTTTCTTCTGGCAGGACTATAGCCTTGTCTGCGCAACTTCGGCGGCCACGGTCGGCACCATTCTGCGCGACCGCCGGTTTGGCCGGGAGGTTCCCGCCGAACAGGTTAGACCAACCCCGAAACACCTCTGCCCCTTTTACGCGGTAGAATCCCATTCCATGCTGGAACTCGAAGCGCCCCGGCACACCCGCCTGCGCGCACTGGTCCTGCGCGCCTTCACCTCGCGCCGCATTGCCGGGCTGGCACCGGAAATCGATGCCCTCTGCCATGACCTCATCGGCGGTTTTCCGGGCGGCAGTTTTGACCTGCTCGCCCATTTCGCCCGCAAAGTGCCGGTGATCATCATCGCCCGGCTGTTGGGCGTGCCCGAAGACCGCGGCGATGATCTGCTGAAATGGTCAAACGCCATGGTCGGCATGTATCAGGCCGGACGCACCCGCCAACACGAAGACCGCGCCGCCGATGCCGCCGCCGCATTCGCCAGCTTCATGCGATCCTATGTCGAGGAACGCCGCGCAAAACCGGCCGATGATCTGATCACACATCTAATCCAGGCCGAAATGGACAGCGAAAAATTATCGACGGATGAACTCATCTCCACCTGCATCCTACTCCTGAATGCCGGGCACGAGGCCACGGTTCACACCATCGGCAACGGGGTCAAGGCATTGATAGAAAACGATTTCACCTACCATGCCACTCAAAAGAACACTATCGCCGGAACGGTCGAGGAAATCCTGCGCCATGACCCGCCCCTGCATCTTTTCACCCGCTTCGCCTATGAAGATATCGACATCGCAGGCCATCGGTTCAAACGCGGCGACCGGGTAGGTTGCCTGCTGGCGGCAGCCAATCGCGACCCGCAGAACTGGGACGAGCCTGCCCGTTTCAATCCTTGCCGACCGATCAAGCCGCATTTTGCCTTCGGCGTCGGCACCCATTTTTGCGTGGGCGCGCCGCTGGCGCGGCTTGAACTCCAGATCGCCCTGCCTATCCTTTTTCAGCGCTTCCCGAACCTGCACATGACCACACCGCCCCGTTATGCCGATCTCTACCACTTTCACGGCCTCGAAAACCTCATGGTCCGGGCGTGATTTCGCCAGGGTCAATCCGCCCGTCCCGCCAATTCCCAAAGAACGATCACAAGGGCAACAGGGTGGTGGATTTGATCTCTTCCATCGACAGAAGCGCCGTCACATTGTAAATCCGCACCTCGGAAATCAGCGCCTGATAAAACGTGTCATAGGCGCGCGCATTCCTGACCCGCACTTTCAGGATATAGTCGATATCTCCGGCCAGCCGATGGGCTTCCAGCACCTCGGGGCGATCCTGCAAGGTTTTGAGGAATTTTTTCTGCCATCCGGCTTCATGTTCGCTGGTGCGGATCAACACGAAAAAGCAGGCTTCCAGCCCCAGGGCTTCGGCATCCAGCAGCACCGTCTGGCGCTTTATCACCCCCGCCTCACGCAGTTTGCGCACGCGATTCCACACCGGCGTCTTGGAAGAGCCGACTTTTCGGGCGATTTCATCAAGCGACTGGCTGGCATCCTCTTGCAGCTCTGCAAGGATTTTCCGGTCCAACTCATCCAGACGGACTGACATTCGCGCTTTCTCCTGCTTTCGGCATCAAGGTTCCATTTTGACGATCATAAAGAACATTTGTTCTTATTGGCAACAGATACTGGCGTACTATGGGAATATTTTCCTATATTACATCAAAGACAACCCTGAATCCATGCCAAGGCAGGAACCCGCGATGAGCCGCCAATTCACGCCCAAGATCGTCACCGCCAACGCCCTTCTCGAAGGCGACGTGGTGTACTTCACCGCCGATGACCGCTGGTCGCGCCAGCATGCCGAGGCAGAGCTGATCGAGGACGAAGCCCATGCGCAGTTGCGCCTGATCCAGGCGGAAAAACAACACGGCGTCATTGTCGGCGCCTATCTGGCCGATGCCAAGGCCGGGCCGGACGGTCCGGAACCGATCCATTTTCGCGAAAGCTTCCGCACCCGCGGGCCGTCGAACTATGCCCACGGCAAACAGGAGAGCACCCATGTATGAATATGCCGATTTCGACACGGCCTTCGTGCGCAACCGCAATGCCCAGTTCCGCGCCCAGGTCGAACGCCGCGTTGACGGGTCGCTGACCGAGGATGAATTCAGGCCGCTGCGGCTGATGAACGGGCTTTATCTGCAACTTCACGCTTATATGCTGCGCGTGGCTGTCCCCTATGGCACGCTATCGGCGGCGCAGATGCGCCAGTTGGCCGTGATCGCGGATCGGTGGGACAAGGGCTATGGCCATTTCACCACCCGCCAGAACATCCAGTACAACTGGCCGAAACTGACCGATGTGCCCGACATCCTTGACGCTTTGGCCGACGTGCAGATGCATTCCATCCAGACCAGCGGCAACACCATCCGCAACGTCACCGCCGATCATTTCGCCGGTGCGGCGGCGGACGAAATCGAAGACCCGCGCCCGACCGCCGAGCTGATCCGGCAATGGTCAACCGATCACCCCGAGTTTCAGTTCCTGCCGCGCAAGTTCAAGATCGCCGTCACCGGCAGCCCCAATGACCGCGTGGTGACCAAGGGCAACGATATCGGCCTCAGGATCGTGCGCGGCGGTTCGGGCCAGACCGGCTATGAGGTCATCGTCGGCGGCGGCCTTGGCCGCACCCCGATGGTGGGTCAGGTGATCCGCCCGTTCCTGAAAAAGGCCGATCTTCTGCCCTATCTGGAGGCAATCGTGTCAACCTACAATCTGATGGGTCGGCGCGACAACAAATTCAAGGCACGAATCAAGATCACTGTCTTTGAAAACGGAATGGAGGCCTTCCGCGACGCGGTAGAGACACGTTTCGCACAAACTCGCGCCGATTTCGCAGGTGTTTCCGCCCAAAAAATTGCAGAAATCGAACATTATTTCGCAGCACCTGATTTCAAGGAAACCTCGGTCGCCGCTTATGACACCGCGCGCAAATCCGACCCGGTTTTCCGGTCCTGGGCAGATACCAATCTGGCCGCGCACCGCGCCCCAGGCTATGCCATTGTCACCGTATCGCTGAAGGCTCATGGCGAAACTCCGGGCGACGCCACATCGACGCAGATGCGGCTTCTGGCCGATCTGGCCGACCGCTATGGTCACGGCGAATTGCGCATCAGCCACGAACAGAACGTGATCCTGCCGCATGTGCACAAATCCGACCTGCCCGCGCTTCACGCGGCCTTGAAGACCGAAGCGCTTGCCACCGCCAATATCGGGCTGGTCTCGGACATCATCGCCTGCCCCGGCATGGATTACTGCGCCTTGGCCACCGCCCGCTCGATTCCGGTGGCGCAGGGGCTGGCCACACATTTCAACGCATTGGGGTTGGAGCGGGAAATCGGCCAGCTCAAGATCAAGATTTCGGGCTGCATCAATGCCTGTGGCCATCACCATATCGGCCATATCGGCATTCTGGGGCTTGATCGGGCCGGGGTGGAAAACTACCAGATCACGCTCGGTGGCGATCACACCGAAAATCTGGTGATCGGCGACCGTGCCGGACCGGGCTTTGCCTATGACGAAATCATCCCCGCCATCGAGCGCCTGCTGCGCGCCTATCTTGTCTTGCGCGAGGATGCGGGCGAGGCCTTCGTTGACACCTACCGCCGTCTTGGGCCCGACTCGTTCAAGGCGGCGCTTTATCCGGCCGAGGCGGAACGCGATGCCGCTTGATACTCCGCGCCCGCCCATGGACGAACAGGTGGCGGCGCTGAATGGTCGCTATCGGCACCATTCGGCCACCGATGTGCTGGAACATGCCTTGTTCGATGCGGCGGTGGGTAACCTCGCGCTGGTATCGTCCTTCGGGGCGGAATCGGTCGTGCTCTTGCACCTCGTGTCGATCATTTCACCGGGAACGCCGGTTCTGTTCATCGACACGCAGATGCTGTTTGCCGAAACCCTCGACTATCAGCGCGACCTGGCGGGCGGGCTAAATCTGACCGACATCCGCACCATCCGTGCCGACCGGCGCGACATCGCGCGTCGGGACGCAGGCGGGACGCTGTACCGGCGCGAACCCGACGCTTGCTGTACGCTGCGCAAGACCGAACCACTGGAACGCGCACTTCAGGGCTTTGACGGCTGGATCACCGGGCGCAAGCGCTTTCAGGCCGGTACGCGTACGGCGCTGGAGTTTTTCGAGAACGAAGGGGACCAACGGATCAAGGTCAATCCGCTCGCCCATTGGGGCCGTGATGATCTTGAAGAATACATCGCCAACAACCGCCTGCCGCGCCATCCTTTGGTGGCAAAGGGCTACCCTTCCATCGGGTGCGCGCCCTGCACCAGCCCGGTGAAAGAAGGTGAAGACCCCCGTGCAGGCCGTTGGCGCAACACCGAAAAACAGGAATGCGGCATTCATTTTGTCAATGGCCGCATGGTTCGCGGCCCGCTGCCGCAAGACATCCCGAAGGAGACCGCAGCATGAGCGTGATCATCCGCGACGACGGCTTTCACGCCGACGACTATCTGGGCGAGGCGGTCATCGACATCGCCCATGACACCAAGCCCGAAGCCATACCCGCCGATTTCACCGGCGTAGACCTTGTGCGCATCGGCTTTCCCGGCTTTGCCGATGGCCGTGGCTTCACCCTCGCCCGTCATGTCCGCGCCAAAGGCTATGATGGACGGCTGCGCGCCAAAGGCCCGCTTATCGCCGATCAATACGCCATGGCCCGCCGGTCGGGGTTTGACGAGGTCGAAATCCCCGATGAACTCGCCGCCCGCCAACCGGCTGATCAATGGATCTATCGTGCTGACTGGCAGCAACATGACTATCAGTCGCGGCTGAAATCACCCGCCTGAGGCTTTCCCAATCCTGAAAACAACTCTAGAAGGAAGGGCGACAACTGCCCTTGAAACCAATGAATGAACTGACCCCCGTGACCCAAGCCAAACCCGTGCCCAAACACCTTCCGGACGCGCAGATCGTCACGCAGGTCAAACACTGGACGGATCGTCTGTTTTCCTTCCGCGTGACTCGACCGCAATCGCTGCGGTTCCGGTCGGGTGAATTCGTGATGATCGGCCTCATGGGCGACAACGGCAAACCCTTGCTGCGCGCCTATTCCATCGCCTCGCCCAACTGGGATGAGGAGCTGGAGTTTTATTCGATCAAGGTGCCGGACGGTCCGCTGACCTCGAAACTGCAACATATCACGCCGGGCGACGAGATCATCCTGCGCCCCAAGCCCGTGGGCACCTTGGTGCACGATGCGCTGTTGCCGGGCAAGCGGGTGTGGTTTCTGGCCACGGGCACCGGAATCGCCCCCTTTGCCAGCCTGATGCGCGATCCTGAAACTTATGAGAAATTCGATCAGGTCATCATGATGCATACCTGCCGCGAACAGGCAGAACTGGCATACGGGCGCGAATTGGTCGAAGGCCTGCGCGACGATCCGTTGATCGGTGAGATGGTGGCAGGCAAGCTGCTTTACTATCCGACCACGACGCGCGAAGAAAGTCCGCGAATGGGCCGGATCACCGATAACCTGACATCGGGCAAGGTCTTTGCCGATCTTGGCCTGCCGCCGATGGATGCCGCATATGACCGCGCCATGGTCTGCGGGTCGATGGCCTTCAACATTGATGTGAAGGCGGTACTCGAAGGATTTGGTCTGCGTGAGGGAGCCAACAGCGAACCGCTGGAATATGTCGTCGAAAAGGCTTTTGTCGGCGACGGGATTTGACCCCTGCCATTGCCGTCAGACGGTGTCGCCGCGCAGGCTGATCTGCGCGGCGTAACCTTGTTGCGGTCTCAGAGCCCGAGCGCGGCCTTGACCTGCGCCAGTGCAGCACCCAGCGCCTCGGGGCTGTCCTTGGCCGCATCGACAGCTGCTTTCAGCGTCGCCTTGGTGGCATCATCCAGCGATGATGCATCGATTGCCTCAGCCACTTTGGCAGCATCGAAATTGGCGGGATCAAAGATGCTGGTTGCCGCTGCCGCTTCCTCAGCCGCCTTGGCTGCGGCCTCTTCGGTAGCCTTCGCTGCGGCTTCTTCGGCGGCCTTGGCTTCTTCGGCGGCCTTGGCTGCCGCTTCTTCCGCGGCCTTGGCGGCGGCTTCTTCCACGGCCTTGGCGGCGGCGGCAGCCTCTTCTGTGGCCTTGGCGACGGCATCGTCGGCGGCCTTTTGCGCGGCGGCAGCAGCTTCTTCAGCGGCTTTGGCGACAGCCTCTTCGGCAGCCTTGGCTTCTTCTGCGGCTTTGGCAGCCGCTTCCTCTACAGCC
>JBATDH010000250.1:0-17463 GCA_049663365.1 Albidovulum sp.
GAAACGATCAATACGATCGCCTTTGCCCTGTCATCGCTGCTGGTGTCGGCGGTGTTCTTGCTTTCGATTGACGGATGGATGGCGCTGGCACTCGCGGTTTGGATCGTTTTCTATTTGGGGCTGATCCGGCTGTTTCTACCGCGCGTACGCGGCAAGTCGGCCGCTCGCGCTGGCGCAAGGGCAATGGTGACCGGGCAGGTTGTCGACACGATCACCAACATCAAGACCGTCAAGCTGTTTGCCCATGCGGACCACGAAGATCGTGCCGCGTTGGCGGCGATGTCAGGGTTTCGCGACACCGCGCTCGACTTTGGCATCCTTTCCGCGTGGTTTCGATTGGCCTTGATGACATTGGCGGGGCTCTTGCCTGTCATTCTGGTTGGCGGGGCATTGGTGCTTTGGTCTGACGGCAAGGCGACGGCTGGCGACATTGCCGCTGCCGGGGCGGTGTCAATTCGGATCGCTCAAATGACCGGCTGGGTCAGTTTTACGTTGATGAGCATCTATGCCAGCGTTGGTGAGGCGGAGGACGGTATGCGCACGTTGACGCCGCCCCATACGCTCGTCGATAGTCCGAATGCCACACCGCTGGGCCGTATTTCGGGTGCGGTGGACTTTCAGGATGTGACCTTCGCCTATGGTCGTACTGCCGGTGGCCTCGATGAGGTCAACCTGAACATCAGACCGGGTGAAAAATTGGGTATTGTCGGAGCTTCAGGCGCCGGTAAATCGACGTTGGTTGCCCTGCTCCTGCGGCTCTATGATGCCGAAAACGGACGAATTTTGGTGGATGGTCATGATGTTCGGGGTGTAACCCAGGAAAGCCTGCGGCGGCAGGTGGCCATGGTCACCCAGGAAACCGCCATGTTCAACCGGTCTGCCCGCGACAATATCCTCTATGGGCGCCCCGATGCGACCGAGCAAGAGGTGATCATGGCTGCAAAACAGGCAGAGGCAGATGAGTTCATCCAGGGTCTGCAAGATCACAAGGACCGAACCGGTTATGACGCTTACTTGGGTGAGCGCGGGGTCAAATTGTCAGGCGGGCAACGTCAAAGAATCGCGCTCGCGCGGGCGTTTCTGAAAGATGCCCCGATATTGGTGCTGGATGAAGCAACTTCGGCGCTTGATTCCGAGGTCGAGGCCCAGGTTCAAGGCGCGCTTCACCGGATCATGCAAGGGAAAACCGTGTTGGCCATTGCCCACAGGCTATCCACAATTGCCGAGATGGACAGGATTGTCGTGCTGGATATGGGGCGGATAGTCGAACAGGGCAGCCATGAAGAATTGCTGGCCAAAGGCGGGCTATATGCCCGCTACTGGAGCCGCCAGTCGGGTGGGTTCATTGGGGCGGATGAGGCCGCTGAATGAAAATGACGGTCGACCGGTTGGGCCATTTAGGCGATGGCATCGCGGGGGATGTGTTTGTGCCTTATGCCTTGCCTGGGGAAATTGTCGAAGGTGAGGTAACGGCAGGACGTTTGGCAGAACCGAAAATCATTCAGCCATCGCCAGACAGAGTGCGTCCGGATTGCCCGCATTTTCGCGCCTGTGGTGGCTGCGCCCTCATGCACGCGTCCGATAGCTTTCTGGCGGGATGGAAGGTCGAGGTCGTGCGCCGGGCATTGAATGCGCAGGGACTTGTTGCCGATTTTCGACCGATCCTGACATCACCAGCCCGGTCGCGTCGGCGGGCGACGTTTTCAGGCAGACGCACCAAGAAGGGCGCACTGGTCGGTTTTCATGGCCGGGCTTCCGGCACCATCAGCGACATCGCCCATTGCCAGCTAGTGCATCCCGATCTAATCGCGTCGGTCCCGGCTCTCGAAAAAGTGGTGGCTCTAGGGGCATCTCGAAAGGCCGAGCTTTCGCTGACAGTTACAAAAAGCGAGGGCGGTATAGATTTGGCGGTGTCCGGGGGAAAAGAGGTGGATTCGAGCCTTTTTTCGGATTTGGCCAAGCTCTGCGATGAGGTCGATTTTGCGCGCCTGACCTGGAATGGCAGTGTTTTGATGACGCGTCGCCGCGCCGCGCATCGCTTTGGCCAAGCGTTGGTAACGCCCCCGCCTGGTGCATTCCTTCAGGCAACAAGCGAAGGCGAAGCGGCATTGGTTAGGTCTGTTGCGCAAGCTGTTGGCAGAGCAAAACGGATCGTCGATCTTTTTGCCGGTTCAGGTACATTTTCGCTGCCGTTGGCAGAGCAGGCTGATGTGCTTGCCGTGGAAGGCGATTCGGACATGTTGGCGGCTCTGGATGCCGGGTGGCGTCAGACCGATGGGTTGCACCGCGTCGAAACCGAGTGCCGCGATTTGTTCCGCCGACCGCTGATGCCGGATGAACTGCACAGGTTCGATGCGGTGGTTATCGACCCGCCACGCGCCGGTGCCGAAGCTCAGGTCGGCCAGATCGCCGCCGCGGATTTGCCCGTTATCGCGATGGTGTCGTGCAATCCGGTTACTTTTGCCCGCGATGCCCGAATTTTGGGAGAAGCCGGCTATTCCATCGAATGGATCCAAGTTGTGGATCAGTTCCGCTGGTCGCCCCATATCGAACTGGTGGCGCGGTTACAGCGTCGGTGACCTGCGCTATGAGCAAGAAATTGCCGACTTACGGTTCGGGCGAGATCACGATAAGAATGCGGACAGGCAAATCAGCAGGCAGGGACAAATGTTGAACCGACGAACCTTTGTGGTGACCGCCGTGGTTGGTGCCTTGTCGGGCTGCGGTTCGAAGTTTCGCCATTATAGCGGGCCGGAAGTCACCCAGATTGCCGTCTTCAAGGCATCCAGAAAAATGTACCTTCTGCACGGTACAAAAACGTTGAAAAGCTACCGGATCGCGCTGGGTGGCGACCCGATCGGTGACAAAAAAGTTGAAGGAGATGGCAAGACGCCGGAAGGCACCTACATGATAGACAGGCGAAACCCGAATAGCGCCTACCACTTATCGTTGGGCATTTCCTATCCGAATACCAATGACGCGGCAGAGGCCGAGGCGCTGGGCATGAAACCTGGTGGCGATATTTTCATTCACGGTCGCGCAGGGAAAAAAGCTGATCGAAAAGGCGATTGGACGGCGGGCTGTATTTCGGTGACAGACAGAGAGATCGAGGAGATTTATGCGATGGTTCGTGATGGGACCACGATCAGTATCGCGCCCTAGCATCCAGAATTTTGTAAGAACAGTTATTATTTTACAATATCTTACCCACCAGTCACCATCGTCCACCAGATTTTCCCGCCTGGTTCCTGAAACCAGGAAAAGCCAAAATCACGCGCCGCCGGATCAAGGATTACCGCGCGGGTATCTGCCAGCGCCATCCAGGCGGACAATGTCTCAATCTCGGTCTCATATGTCTCCGAAATATTCTCGCCCAGCATTCGCCCTTGATACCCGGTGCGCTGCACACGAATGATCGGTGACGATCCGTCTGATCCGAAATGCCATGGCCGGTTTTGCACGGACATGTCACGCGAATGCGTGGCGGCGGCGGCAGTCAGAAGCGGGCTTAGGGTCAAGTCCGGCGCACCGGCTGCCCGCCGCAGCGTATTGATCGAATCCAACATGGAATAGGTTATGCGACCTTCATCGCCCGGCTTGATCGGGTAGACCTTTGGCAGCGGTCTTCCATCAGACCCGAGTTTCGGGGCGGAGGTATCACACCCTGCCAGAGCAAGTATTGCAACGAGTAGCAAGCCGAACATACGTGTCATCTGTGGGCAATCCTTGGTCTGAACGAACTGTCCTTTATCGGTTTGCGCCGAACTGTTCAAAGGCAAACCGCCACAGTGGCGGAATCTGACGCGACGGTGAATTGAGGTTACTGTTCAAGCCAGCTAATGTGACGCCAGAATTCGCCATTTGAAAAAGGTGACCAGAGGATGAGCACTGAGTTTAATCCAAGATTTTCACGACGCCGGGCATTGGCTACAGCGATGGCGTTTGGCGCAACGCTGGCATCGCCGGCTTTGGCCCAGACCGAAGCATCGACCGTCGAGATCGAAAACGACCTTAATTCCAACATTCGCCGTAACATTTCGAGCTTCCGGTCGCTGCAATGGCAACCGTATTTCAAGGATACCAAGAAAGGCGCGATTCTGGTCGATACAACTTCGCGCGCCCTTCATTATTGGTCGGAAGATCAAAGCGTTTATCTGCTTTTTCCGACAAGTGTGCCGTTGACCGAGGATTTAACGCGACGCGGGCGAACGGAAGTTGTGAAAAAAGTCGTTGGCCCGGAATGGCGACCAACACCGGCGATGCGGATAAGAAATCCGGAATGGCCTGAATATGTCGGGCCGGGCCCCGACAACCCGCTGGGAACTCACGCGCTCTATCTTTCTTGGGAATTTTACCGCATCCACGGCACACATGACACACGCAAGATCGGGCGTAGATCTTCGAACGGTTGCATCGGCCTTTACAACGAGCAAATCGCCCAGCTGTTTGGATACGCGAAAATTGGCACACAAGTGTTGCTTATTTGACGATACATTCGGTTACCGGATGATTTAGAGCGTGTGCAGATTGCAATCACTTGGTCTGATAGCATACTAGGATCACGAGGTGTTATCTTTGGTCTTTGGCGGGCCTCGAGAAAAAATTCGCCAAGGTATTGATGGAGTATAAAATGAAAAAGCTTGCGCTTGCTGCCGCCGTTTCTGTTTACGCTTCCACAGCTTTTGCTGGTGGTATGGCCGAACCGGTCATGGAACCCGTTGTAATGGTTGAAGAAGCTTCTTCTTCGAGCGGCAACATTGTTGTTCCGCTGTTGGTTCTGATCCTGCTTGCCGCCGCTGCCAGCAACTGATCCGATCAGACTGTTTTGAGGAAAAGGCAGCGTGAAACCGCTGCCTTTTTCATTTTTTGCCTGTGTCGACCCAACCTGCCAAATTTGTGGAAATGACCGACAATAGCGCTGTAATATGGGCATCATCGTCATTCAGGCAGGGTATGTAGGTGAAGCTTTCGCCACCGGCATGTTCAAACGACTCGCATATCTCACCTTTTATCTCTTCCAGCGTTTCGATGCAGTCGGCAGCAAAGGCCGGTGATACCACCGCGATTCGCTTTTTGCCTGATTTGGCCAGTTCGGCCACGTGCTCGACCGTATAGGGGCGCAGCCATTCCTCTGGTCCGAAAACCGATTGAAAGGTTGTCACAATCGAATCCGGTGCCCAACCCAGCCGTTCCCGTAAGAGTCGCGTGGTTTTCTGGCACTGGCAATGGTAGGGATCGCCTTCCATCAAATAGCGTTTGGGCATTCCGTGGTAGGATGCAACCAGGATATCGGGACGACGTTCAAGGGTTGAATAGGCCCTTTCAACGGATTGAGCCAGCGCGTCGATGTAAAGCGGATGTTCAAAGTATTCGGCGACAGTTCGGGCTGCGGGTTGCCGCTTTTCCGCCATCAAGGCCCTGAAAAACTGGTCATTGGCGGTAGCCGAGGTTGCGCCTGCGTATTGCGGATAAAGCGGCATGAACAAAATCTTGTCACATCCGGCTTCGACCAACTTTCGTACAACGCTTTTAGTCGACGGATTGCCATAGCGCATACAGAACTCAACCATCACGTCTTCGCCGAATTTCAGTTTAGCGGCTTGGCGTAACTTTTCGGTCTGCGCGCGCGTGATTGTCATCAGCGGGCTTTCGTTTCGTTCATGATTCCAGATTGATTGATAATTTCGCCCCGAGCTGAAGGGGCGTTTTGACAGGATGATCAATTGCAGCAGCGGCTGCCACTTCCATCGGGGATAATCGATGACGCGCTGGTCGGACAAGAATTCGTTCAGATAGCGACGCATCGGCCAGTAGCTATAGCCATCCGGTGTTCCGAGGTTGGAGATCAAAATCCCGACGCGCGGATTTTTGATATCGGGGTGATCCGGCGGAGCGGGGTCAAGCCGGCGGCTTTCTGAAAGATCGCGCGCAACCGTCATTTTGTATCCTTTCCAGGGTTCGACCTGAGATAGTCGGAAATCACTTGCCTTCAACAACAGGTAGGCGGGCCTGGTCGCGCAGGGATGTTTCTGATGTTCCCAAGGCATCCGCCAGACGGGTTGTCGCCGATCCGGGACGCAAGGGGGTTTGCTGGCTATCGTCCGGTGCCCAACCCGTCAGATAGAGCAGTTCGAACGTTGTACGAATGCGGCCATCGGGTTGCGAAAAGTTTTCCGCATAAAACCTGGCCGTATCGGAAAAGAGGCTCTTGGGTGGTATCTTGCGATTTCGCGCCATCAGGGCATTGGTTTCGCCCATGGCCCTGAGATCGGCAAGCAATCGGAACGCATCATCGTAGATCACTGTCTTTTTGGCCGAATCCGCAACTGGCAGGGCAAATCCGGCACGCTGCAACAGATTGCCGATTTCCCTGATTTCGGCCATCGGCAAAACACGCGGTGACAAGCCGCCGGTCAGCCGGGTTTCGGTTTCGGCCAGCGCCGTGCGCAATTCGGACAGGGTCTGTCCGCCCGGCAAAACCGCGATGAACAGCCCGTCGGCTTTCAACGCGTGACGACACTGAACCAGTTGGCCAACAGGGTCGTTTGCCCAATGCAGGCTCATTGCGTGGATGATCAGATCATGCGCGCCCGGTGCCAATTCAAGTGTATCGGTGTCTGAAACGAACCGTGCCTTGGGCAGTATTGCTCGCCAAGGGCCTGGAAATCCGGTCACAACCGCCGCAGCCGTAAACGCTTTGTTAACTTCGTTCAGCCTTTCTTCGATCTCGGTGGCGGCGTCTTCGTGCAAAAAAAGCTCCGCACCAGCATCTGAGGCACGGGCACGATTTCGTATAAGCGCGGCGCGGTCGGTAAGAAGCGGCGGTATGATCATGGGTGGCGAAACTAAGGGTGTTCGTGGCGGATTGCAAAACGTCTTGCGCACAATTTTTCCGCCCCAGTGCATCAACTGCAAAGAACCGGTAGCAAGCGAATATGGGCTATGTGCTGCCTGTTGGCACCAGACGCCCTTTGTCACCGGCCTTGTCTGCGACAAATGCGGCATTCCCCTGATAGGCGAAGATGAAGGGAATGCCGAATTTTGTGATGATTGCCTGACAATTGCACGCCCCTGGGATCGCGGTCGGGCGGTTTTTCTTTACAAGGATATCGGGCGCAGGCTTGTCTTGGCGATCAAACACGGCGATCGGCTGGACCTGATCCGCCCGGCTGGCGACTGGCTTGCGCGCGCTGCGGCCCCGATACTGCATCACGATACGCTGGTGGCCCCAGTGCCGATCCATTGGATGCGGCTGTTTCACCGCCGCTACAACCAGTCGGCCCTTCTTTCAAAGGAATTAGCCAAACACCGCAATCTTGAACATTGCCCTGACCTGCTGATCCGGTCGCGCAAGACCGCGACTCAGGATGGCAGAAGCCGACATGCCCGGTTTGAAAACGTCTCTGAGGCCGTTCAAATTCATCCGAAACAACGCGACAGAATCGCTGGACGCAACATACTTCTGGTCGATGATGTGATGACGTCGGGGGCAACACTGGCGGTATCGGCAGACGCCTGTCTGGGCGCTGGTGCCGCGAATGTGGCGGTTGTGGTGCTGGCGCGCGTTGCGAAGGGGGCTTAAATGCCTATAGTCGTTTCCAGATTCAGGACCGGACTATGCAGCGCGTTGAAATCTATACCACTCCTTTTTGTCCCTACTGTATTGCAGCCAAACGGTTGCTGACAAAAAAAGGCGCAACATTCGAAGAAACCGATGTTTCCGGCGATTTTGCTGAGCGTCAAAGGATGATGGTAAGGGCGCATGGTCGGAACACGGTTCCCCAGATATTCATTGGCGGCAAGCATGTGGGCGGTTCGGATGAGCTGCACAGCCTTGACCGGGCTGGCCGTCTTGAACCGATGTTGGCAGGATAGCTGATGAAAGCGGCGCTCATTCAGCTATCCTCAACGGACGATCCCCAGGAAAACCTGCGGGTGACGCTGTCGTTGCTGGGCGAAGCGGCCGGACAGGGGGCCGGGTTTGCCCTGACACCCGAGGTGACAAATTGCATTTCTTCCAGCCGAGCGCAGCAGAATGTCGTACTGCATGATGAGAATGATGACATAACCCTGGTCAAACTCGCTGCAGCGGCCAAAGATTACAAGATATGGCTTCTCATAGGGTCACTGGCACTGAAATCTGGCGCGCCGGATGGTAGATTTGCCAACCGCTCTTTCCTGATATCGCCGACCGGATCGATCATCGCCCGATACGATAAAATCCACATGTTCGATGTGAATGTATCGGCCAGCGAATGGTACCGTGAATCGGATGGCTACTGCCCCGGATCGACTGGCGTGGTAGCGAAGACGCCGTTTGGAATTGTTGGCATGACGATCTGCTACGATGTTCGGTTTCCGCATCTGTACCGGAGCCTGGCCAAGGCCGGGGCAGAAATTCTAACCGTCCCGGCGGCCTTCAACGATACCACCGGCGCGGCCCATTGGGAAACCCTGGTGCGCGCGCGAGCGATTGAGAATGGTGCCTATGTGCTGGCACCCGCGCAGACGGGCGAACATGCAGCACATCAAGGGCGCCCACGCCGGACCTATGGGCATTCGCTTGCTGTTTCGCCTTGGGGCGAGGTGTTGGTGGATGGTGGCACCGATGTCGGTATCAGTTATGTCGATATCGATCTCGACGAAGTTGCCAAGGCCAGAAACCGTGTGCCGTCACTGATGCATGACCGCCCGTTCGAAGGGCCGAATTGAATGTCCGACGCCAACGATCCGCTTGCGGTCGCGCTTTTCTCAGAAGTTTTCATGGCCGATCAACTGGCGCGCAACCGAATTGCGCGGGTATTGCCCAAAGGGATGGAACTTAGCCATTTTTCGGTACTCAACCATCTTGCCAATGTCTCTGATGAACGGTCACCCGCCCAGCTTGCCGATGCCTTTCATGTTACCCGTGGCGCGATGACAAACACCCTGACGAAACTGGAATGGGCCGGGCATGTTCACATTCGACCCGATTGGGATGATGCGCGAAGAAAATTCGTGTCGATCAGCCCGTCGGGACGTTCCGCCAGAAATGCGGCACTTTCGGCAATTGCCCCGTTGATCGGCGACGTTGTGCGCGCCATCGGCCCGGAAAAAGTGCGCGCGGTTTTGCCAATTTTGCGTGAACTGCGGGCGCGGCTGGGGGCGGGCGACTAAAGTATTTTGCTTTTTTTCTGTCGCCGCTTCACTGCATGACACTGGCTGTGACGTAATTCACGCTTAGGTCGCGGTTGGACAGTGACCATTGCCAGCCTATTGGATCAAAAACAAAGCCCTTTTTGTCCTTCGGCTCCAGCCCGGCCCTGCGGATAAATTCGCAAAGCTCGTCGGGGGTTATGAACTTTGCCCAGTCATGGGTTCCTTTGGGCAGCCATCGCATGATCCATTCGGCACCAATAATCGCGGCCATAAAGCTTTTGGCATTCCTGTTGATCGTCGAGCAGATCATCAGCCCTCCAGGATTCAACAGCCTGCCGCACGTCGTTAGGAAGGCCTGTGGATCCGCCACATGTTCCACAACCTCCATATTCAGCACGACGTCGAATTGCTCGCCTGAATCGGCTAGTGTTTCGGCAGCGGTATGGCGGTAATCTATGTTCAGACCCTGAGCTTCGGCATGAAGCCGCGCCACCGGAATATTGCCACCGGCGGCATCGGCCCCGACGACCATGGCACCCAGGCGCGCCATGGGTTCCGACAACAGCCCACCGCCGCATCCGATATCGAGCAGGCGCAGCCCGCTGAAAGGGGCGGACATGGTTAGATCGCGGCCGAATTCAACGGCAATCTGACTGGTAATGTAGTCGAGCCGACACGGATTGAGCATGTGCAGTGGTTTGAATTTGCCGTTCGGATCCCACCATTCGGCGGCCATCGCCTCGAATTTCGCCACTTCGGCAGGGTCGATGGTGCTGACTTCTGATTGCATCTCACGGCTCATCTTTTCTGTTAAGGACCCGTAGCGGCCCCCTCGATTGCATTATATAGTCGATCCATGGACCGGATCGCAGGGCAAAAGCGCACAGCCGCTTATCTTTATCCGCAGATCGAGCCCTTCGATCAGCGGATGATGGATGTTGGCGACGGCCACCAAATCTATGTCGAACAATGCGGCCATCCATCGGGTATCCCGGTTCTGGTTCTGCATGGCGGGCCGGGGGGCGGGTGTTCGCCAGCGATGCGACGGTACTTCGATCCGTCGGTTTACCGCGTTGTTTTGTTCGATCAGCGGGGCTGCGGGCGGTCGCGGCCCCATGCGAGTGTTGAGGCGAATACGACATGGCATCTGGTGGCTGACATAGAGCGGATCAGGCAGGCTCTGGGTGTTGATGCCTGGATCGTCTTTGGCGGCAGTTGGGGCGCGACTCTGGCGCTGATCTATGCCGAGACTCACCCCAACCGAGTGGAAAATCTTGTGTTGCGCGGGGTTTTTCTGGCAACACAGCGCGAGATCGACTGGTTTTACGGCGGCGGGGCGGGGGCGTTCTGGCCGGATCGGTGGCGGGATTTTTCCGGCATCATTCCCGAGGATGAGCGTTCCGACCTGATCGCGGCCTACCACCAGCGACTTTTTTGCGGTGATCGGTCGATAGAGACACGGTTTTCACAAAGTTGGGCGGCTTGGGAAAACGCGCTGGCGAGTATTCAGAATGATGGAGCGCCAGCAGAGCCACCGGCGGATTATGCACGGGCTTTCGCGCGGCTTGAAAACCATTATTTCTTCAACAAGGTCTTTTTGGAGGAAGATGGGCAGATCCTGAGGGATTTGCCGCGACTGAAGGATATTCCCGGCACGATTGTTCAGGGACGGTATGACATGATCTGCCCGCCAGTATCGGCTTGGAAGCTGGCCGAAGGGTGGAAACGGGCCGATTTGCGGCTGATCCCGCAGGCGGGTCATGCCCTTTCGGAACCGGGGATTTCAGCGGAACTGGTGCGCGTGATGGACGGGTTGAGGGCGTGACACAATGGATAAAGTTCGACTGACAGCTTTCTCTCTGTTTTGCTAAGTATCAGCGCCTTTCAAATTTCGGACGGCTGATTTGCCCGGCGCGCCGCCGCAGGTCTTTTCTTTATCTATCACCAACAACTCTTGCGCTTGCAGACTCGCCCAGCATCGCCTATATCCCCCTCAACAGCGCGGTTTTGAGGTCCACACTTGAAACCCACCGGGAAAGACCGACGGGCCGCTGGGCCCGTTTTTTGTTTTTGGAAACCATGACCGAACTGATCGCCAAAACTGCCATCGACCGCCGTCTGGCCGAAATTGTCACCCCTGCCATCGAAGGCCTGGGCTTTGAACTGGTGCGCATCCGGCTGATGGGCGGGCTTTACAAGACCTTGCAGATCATGGCCGACCGGCCCGAAGGCGGGATTGACGTGGCCGATTGCGCCAGTATCTCGACCGCGGTGTCGGCGGTGCTGGATGTCGAGGACCCGATCGAGGATGCGTTCACGCTCGAAGTCTCGTCCCCCGGTATCGACCGGCCGCTGACGCGGCTGAAGGATTTCGACGTCTGGGCCGATTATGAGGCGCGGATCGAGACCGATGAGATGATCGAGGGGCGCAAACGCTTCAAGGGAATGTTGCGCGGCACCGAAGGTGATGAGGTGCTGATCGAGATTCCAGAAGGCACGATCGGTTTGAAATTCGACTGGCTGGCGGATGCCAAGCTGATCCTGACCGATGAATTGATTACCGAGATGCTGCGCCAGAAAAAGGCCCATGGTATCGAGGATGACAGCGAATTTGACGACATAGAAGATGACACCGACGCCCCGGAGGAGACCTGAACCATGGCGATAACCTCAGCCAACCAGCTGGAACTGTTGCAGACCGCCGAAGCGGTTGCGCGCGAAAAGATGATCGACCCCGAACTGGTGGTCGAAGCGATGGAGGAAAGCCTCGCAAGGGCTGCCAAATCGCGCTACGGCGCGGAAATGGACATTCGCGTGGCGATTGACCGCAAGACCGGCAAGGCGACATTCACGCGTGTGCGCACGGTGGTCGAGGATGATCTGGTCGAGAATTATCAGGCCGAATTGACGGTGGAGCAGGCCAAACCCTATCTGACCGACCCCAAGGTTGGCGACACCATCGTTGATGAAGTGCCGCCGGTGGAATTGGGCCGCATCGCGGCGCAGTCAGCGAAACAGGTGATCTTGCAAAAAGTGCGCGAGGCCGAGCGCGACCGCCAGTTCGAGGAATTCCAGGACCGCGCGGGCACGATCATCAATGGCGTGGTCAAACGCGAGGAATACGGCAACATCATCGTCGATATCGGGCGGGGCGAGGCAATCCTGCGCCGCAATGAAAAGATCGGTCGCGAAAGTTACCGCCCCAATGACCGCATCCGCTGCTACATCAAGGATGTGCGGCGCGAGGCACGCGGTCCGCAGGTATTCCTTTCCCGTACCGATCCGCAGTTCATGGCGGAACTGTTCAAGATGGAAGTGCCCGAGATTTACGATGGCATCATCGAAATCAAGGCCGTGGCCCGCGATCCGGGCAGCCGCGCCAAGATCGCCGTGATTTCCTATGATGGCTCGATCGACCCTGTAGGGGCGTGTGTGGGTATGCGCGGCAGCCGGGTGCAGGCTGTCGTGAACGAATTGCAGGGTGAAAAGATCGACATCATCCCGTGGAACGAAGATCAGGCGACGTTCCTCGTGAATGCGCTGCAACCGGCCGAAGTGGCCAAGGTGGTGATCGACGAAGAGGCGGGTAAGATCGAGGTTGTAGTGCCGGATGAGCAACTGTCACTGGCCATTGGGCGGCGCGGGCAAAACGTGCGGCTGGCCTCGCAACTTACCGGGCTCGATATCGACATTCTGACAGAGGCCGAAGAAAGCGAACGCCGTCAGGCTGAATTTGCCGAACGCACCAAGCTTTTCGTTGATTCGCTCGATCTTGACGAATTTTTTGCCCAGCTTCTGGTCGCCGAAGGCTTTACCAGCCTTGAAGAGGTCGCCTATGTCGAAGTGGATGAGTTGCTGTCGATCGAGGGTGTGGACGAAGATACCGCCTCCGAATTGCAGGCCCGTGCCCGCGACGTGATCGAGGAACAGAACCGCAAGGCGATGGAAAACGCTCGCGCGCTGGGTGTCGAGGACAGTCTGGTCAGTTTTGAGGGCCTTACCCCGCAGATGCTGGAAGCGCTGGCTAATGACGGTATCAAAACCATCGAAGACTTCGCCACCTGTGCCGACTGGGAATTGGCCGGCGGCTGGACCACGGTAAACGGCGAACGCGTCAAGGATGACGGGCTGCTCGAAAAGTTCGAGGTAAGCCTGGAAGAAGCGCAGCATATGGTGATGACAGCGCGAATTCAGTTGGGCTGGGTCGATCCCGCCGAGCTGGAAGCAGATGCCGAGTCCGATGAAGCCGAAGATGAGGAGGCCGAGGCCTGATTTCAGGGCCTCGGGCAGAAAAAGATGACCCGCGGAGGACAGGACAAGGATCGGGATGAGCCAGAGCGGCGTTGCATTGTCACGGGCGATGTGCAGCCGAAATCTGGTCTGATCCGGTTTGTGGTGTCACCCGAGGGGCAGATATTTCCGGATCTGGCAGGTAAACTGCCTGGGCGCGGGATTTGGGTAACGTCGGACCGGACGGCAATTGACAAGGCAGTGGTCAAAGGTCTGTTTTCCCGCGCTGCCAAGGCCCCGGTCACGGTGTCGTCCGATCTGGCGGACATGGTGGAAGCGGCGTTGTCGCGCCGTGTGGTGGACCTGATATCGTTGACCCGAAAATCGGGTCGTGCGGTATCGGGATTTGAGAAGGTGAAAGGCTGGCTGGCGGATGGCAAGGCGAAGGTCTTGTTTCAGGCGTCAGACGGCTCAGAGCGCGGAAAAGGCAAGCTCTGGACGCCCGAAGGTGGGCGTTGGTTTGGTTGCCTCAAGGCGTCGGAGCTGGGTATGGCATTCGGGCGCGATAGTGTGGTACATGGCGCCCTTGCTGCTGGTGGACTCACAAAGCGTGTTGTAGAGGAAGCGGCAAAGCTTTCGGGCTTGCGGAAGATGGACGGCGGGAAACCCGTCGAGAAGGATACGAAGTCGGCATGAGCGATACAGACGGCAAAAAACCCCTCGGTCTTGGTGCCGGGCGTTCCGGTCAGGTGAAGCAGAGCTTCAGCCACGGTCGTACCAAAAGCGTGGTCGTCGAGACGAAGCGCAAGCGCGTGGTCGTACCCAAGCCAGGTGCGGGCGTATCCACGTCGCTCACTGGCCCGGCGGGAAAAACCGATCCGTCGAAGCGTCCGGCAGGCATATCAGATGTCGAAATGGAACGTCGCATGAAGGCGCTTCAGGCCGCCAAAGCCCGTGAGGCAGAGGAGGTCGAAGAGCGCGCGGTGGCAGAGCGCCAGCGCGAAGAAGAGCGTGAACAGCGTCGTGCCGAGGCTGAAATCAAGGATCGCGAAGATCAGGAGCGTGAAGATGCCCTGCGGTTGAAGGCCGAAGAAGACGCCCGCAAGAAAGAGGAGGCCGTGACGCGTGCGGCCAAGAAAGATGAAATACGCAAGCCCGGTGCGAAATCGGCCGAGGTGCTTGACCCTGCCGCCGCCGAAGCCGCCGCATCGCGGGCCGAGACCAAAGGCGTAACCACCACCGGGCCGCGCAAAACCGACCGCGAGCGCGACAACCGGGGCCCTGCGGCAGATAAAGACAGCCGGGGCAAGACCGCACGTGATGATAGCCGCCGGTCAGGAAAGTTGACGCTTTCCGAAGCGCTGTCTGGCGGCGGTGGCCGCGAACGGTCGATGGCCGCGATGAAGCGCAAGCAGGAACGGGCACGTCAGAAGGCGCTTGGTCAGTCGGTGCGTGCCGAAAAACAAGTGCGCGACGTGCAGTTGCCCGAAACCATCGTGGTTCAGGAATTGGCAAACCGGATGGCTGAGCGCGCCGCCGATGTTGTCAAATGCCTGATGAAGATGGACATGATGGTGACCATGAACCAGGCGATCGATGCTGATACGGCCGAACTAGTGATTGAGGAATTCGGTCACAGGGTTGTGCGCGTTTCGGATTCCGATGTCGAACATGTCATCGATGCGGTCGATGACAAGGAAGAAGATTTGGTCACGCGCCCGCCGATCATCACCATCATGGGCCATGTGGATCACGGCAAAACCTCTCTTTTGGATGCCATCCGCAAGACCAGCGTCGTTTCGGGCGAAGCGGGCGGGATTACCCAGCACATCGGCGCCTATCAGGTGACGACGGATACCGGCGCGGTGCTGACCTTCCTGGATACGCCGGGCCATGCTGCGTTTACCTCCATGCGGGCGCGCGGCGCGAATGTGACGGATATCGTGGTTCTGGTTGTTGCGGCAGATGATGCCGTGATGCCGCAGACGATTGAGGCGATCAACCACGCCAAGGCGGCCAAGGTGCCGATGATTGTAGCGATCAACAAATGCGACAAGCATGAGGCCAATCCGCAGAAGGTACGAACCGATCTGTTGCAGCATGAGGTCGTGGTAGAAGCGATGTCGGGCGACGTTCTGGATGTGGAGGTATCGGCAAAAACCGGTAAAGGGCTGGACAAGCTTCTGGAAAACATCGCCTTGCAAGCGGAGATTCTGGAATTGCGCGCCAATCCGGCACGGTCAGCCCTGGGGGCCGTGATCGAGGCCAAGCTGGACGTAGGCCGCGGCCCGGTGGCGACGGTGCTGGTGCAGAACGGCACTTTGCGGCGCGGTGACATTTTCGTTGTCGGCGAGCAGTGGGGTAAGGTTCGGGCGCTGATCAATGATCAAGGCGACCGTATCGATACCGCCGGGCCTTCGGTTCCGGTTGAAGTGCTGGGCCTGAATGGCACGCCCGAAGCGGGTGACGTATTGAACGTGGTCGATACCGAAGCGCAGGCGCGTGAAATCGCGAGTTATCGTGAAAAAGCCGCCAAGGACAAACGCGCCGCTGCTGGTGCGGCGACGACGCTCGAACAACTGATGGCCAAGGCCAAGGAAGACAAGGACGTGACCGAACTGCCGGTGGTGGTGAAGGCCGACGTTCAGGGTTCTGCCGAGGCGATTGTTCAGGCTATGGAAAAAATCGGTAACGAAGAAGTGCGCGTACGTGTGCTGCATTACGGCGTGGGCGCGATCACGGAATCGGATATCGGGCTGGCCGAGGCATCCGGTTCACCGGTTATCGGGTTCAATGTGCGCGCCAATGCGTCGGCGCGGGCGTCGGCAAACCAGAAGGGCGTCGAGATACGCTACTATTCTGTGATCTACGATCTGGTGGATGACATCAAGGCTGCCGCGTCCGGGCTCCTGAAGGCCGAGATACGCGAAACCTTCATCGGCTACGCGACGATCAAAGAGGTGTTCAAGGTGACGGGCGTCGGCAAAGTTGCCGGCTGTCTGGTTACCGAAGGCGTGGCGCGGCGGTCTGCCGGGGTGCGCCTGTTGCGTGATGATGTCGTGATCCATGAAGGGACGTTGAAAACCCTCAAGAGATTCAAGGACGAAGTCAAAGACGTACAGTCCGGCCAGGAATGCGGCATGGCTTTCGAGAATTATGACGATATTCGCCCCGGCGATGTCATCGAGATATTTGAGCGCGAAGAGATTGAGCGCAAACTGGCCTGAGACACGCAATTGGGACAGTGCAACGGTCAAATGTAAAAGCCGCCTGAAAATCAGGCGGCTTTTTTCGTTACTGGGAAACCTTCGAATACAAGTTTGCCGACGCGCACAAGTATTTTTCCGTTTTCCAACTGCCGTTCAAATATTCCTTGAACGGAAACGCAGCTTCCAAGAGTGATAGTGCGCAGCATCTCAAAATCTCCCCAACTGAGGGCTGCTGATATGATTAACGTCGATTCGTTAATGGCAGACAAATGGTAAGCCATATTTTTGACATAATTGTTTCGTCTTGGAAACAATTAGTAAAGAACTCTCAGAAATAGGCAAGAAAATTCCACTACTACAGGTAGAGTGTTCCTAAGAATCTACAACCAATCGCGCAGAACGGGAATTAGTGGGATGTCTGCGGGTGGCATGGGATAGTTTTTCAGGTTGGTGGCGCGAACCCAAGCGAGCTCCTGACCTTCCCGCGCGTGCGGTGTGCCTTGCCAGCGTCGGCACGCAAAAAGCGGCATCAGCAGGTGGAAATCAGGGTATGAATGACTGGCGAATGTCAGCGGCGCAAGGCAGCTTGACCATGTGTCAATGCCAAGTTCTTCTTTCAATTCTCGGATCAGCGCGTTTTCCGGGGTTTCCCCCGGTTCGACCTTACCGCCCGGAAATTCCCACAGCCCCGCCAATGACTTACCCACAGGCCTGCGGGCCAAAAGCACCCGCCCATCAGTGTCAATCAAGGCAACGGCAGAAACCAGGATAGTCTTTGCCATTGTTGCCACCACCGGTTACGACCGGTAATCGGCGTTGATGTCAATGTAGCGGTGGGTCAGATCACAGGTCCAGATCGTGCGAGATGCCTTGCCGAGGCCGAGAT
>JBATDH010000251.1:0-1608 GCA_049663365.1 Albidovulum sp.
CTCTCGATCAGCCCGATCGCCGCCAGGATCACCGCATAGGGCAGCACGATCCACAGGGTCTCAAGGGTCAGCGGCACGGCGGGCAGATGAAATCCCGGCAGGCCCCCCTGGATCGAGGCCAGATCGCCGACACGCGGAATGTCGATGCCAAAGCCGATGACCACGGCGGCGACAATCCCGATCCCCGCCAAGGGCGCCGGAATGGCGCGGGTCAGGCGCGGCGTCACCCAGATGATCGCCATTGTCACCACCACCAGCACCAGCATCACCGCCAGCGGCGCGCCGCTCATCCACTGATGCCCGCCCTGTCCGTCGGGCAGCTTGAACTGCTCCAGTTGCGCCAGACCGATGACAATCGCCAGCCCGTTGACAAAGCCCAGCATCACCGGATGCGGCACCAGCCGGATGAACTTGCCCAGTTTCAGCACCCCGGCGGCGATCTGCAACATCCCCATCAAGACCACGGCGGCAAAGAGGTATTCCACCCCATGGGTCGCCACTAGGCTGACCATCACCACCGCAAGCGCCCCCGTCGCCCCCGAAATCATCCCCGGCCGCCCGCCGATCACCGCCGTGATCAGCCCAACGATGAAGGCCGCATAAAGCCCCACCAGCGGATGCACACCGGCGACAAAGGCAAAGGCCACCGCCTCGGGCACCAGCGCCAGCGCCACCGTCAGGCCTGACAGGATCTCGGTCCGCAACCCCGCCGCCGACAGCGGGAAGGCGGGCGCATGGACGGGCGACACGGCCTTGGCAAAGGCCGCAAGTGCGGATCGGGGCATCGTCTGTCCTTCGGGATGGGGCGGGTTCACGCCCCCTCTAGCGCCATCTGCACCCGGGCGAAACCCCATGACCCCTGCCCTCGGCCTTTCATTGTGGCGAAAAAACCTTCGGGGGGGGGAAAAGCGCCGCTTTGGGGGGCAGACAGCCCCCCGCGCCCGCGCCGCCCCTTCCCATCGGCCTGCCCAACCCCTAACCTGCGGTTGAAACCGGCGCAGGAAGGCACGCAATGGAAACCACAATCGGCGTCATTGGCGGCTCGGGCCTTTATGACATCGCCGGGCTTGCCGGGGCGGAATGGCAAGGCGTCGACACCCCCTGGGGGCCGCCCTCCGACCAGATCCTCACCGGCACGCTTGACGGCATCAAAATGGCCTTCCTGCCCCGCCACGGGCGCGGCCATGTCCATACGCCCGCAACCATCCCCTACCGCGCCAATATCGACGCGCTGAAACGGCTCGGCGTCACCGACATCATTTCCGTCTCCGCCTGCGGCTCGTTCCGCGAAGATATGGCACCGGGCGATTTCGTCCTTGTGGATCAATATATCGACCGCACCATCGCCCGCGACAAATCCTTCTTCGGCGCGGGCTGCGTGGCCCATGTCAGCCTGGCCCACCCGACCTGCCAGCGCCTGTCTGCCGCCTGCCTCGCGGCGGCCGCAGCGGACGGCATCGCCACCCACAGAACCGGCACCTATCTCGCCATGGAAGGCCCGCAATTCTCGACCCTGGCGGAATCGCGGCTCTACCGCGAGGTCTGGGGCTGCGATGTCATCGGCATGACCGGAATGCCCGAGGCCAAACTCGCCCGCGAGGCCGAGAT
>JBATDH010000252.1:0-11447 GCA_049663365.1 Albidovulum sp.
ATTCAAAAGTCCCATGTGGATCACTCCGTTGCCCCCGCTGCTTTCTGCTTTGGGAGTAGGTTCACATGGCTCAGTTCTCAGTGAAAATTATGCGCCTTACCGGCTCAGTTCTGGGTGCAAATCAACAATAACACTTTCGAACGGTTTAGCTGTGCAATACCAGAAGAAGCCAAGCGACATCATTTACATTGGGATGGGATCTATAGCAGGAAGACTGAAGAGCCACTTTCAGGGGAAGCTCTTTGACTTTATGCTTGGCCTATCAGGTGCAAATTTCGATTTCAGATTTGCGATGCCTGTCTGGGATGGGGAGGCTGATTACTACAAACATGTTGAGCACCTCATGCTTGAAGACTTTCAGAAAACCTTCGGTGGGCTGAAAGGAAAAAAGTATCCACTCATGAACAAGAATGCCGGATCCAATAAGAGAACTTCGGAGCCTGGCCTTTGGTGGCGGACGCCATTGAAGATGACGGGTAAGAAAGTCAAGTGGGCTCTCTCACCAGTTGGTGGTGACTTCGGAACACTCGACTAGGCCATGGAATTCCGGATCGCCGACTCGTTCACTGACAGTCTCGCCCGCCTGCCTGCACAGGAGCAGAAGGCGGCCAAGATGACGGCTTTCGATTTGCAGCTGGATCCGACCTCCAACGGCCTGTCATTCCACAAACTCCACCGCGCCAAGGACACGAACTTCTGGTCGGTGCGGGTGAACGCCGATATCCGACTGATCGTACACCGCACCGCAGCCAGTATCCTGCTGGTCTATGTTGACCATCACGACGACGCTTACAAATGGGCCGAGCGCCGCAAGATCGAACGTCACCCGACAACCGGCGCGATGCAGTTGGTCGAGGTGCGCGAGCGGGTTGAAGAGATTGAAATCTTCAAACCCAAGGAAATGCCTGTTGCGCCGGCGCCCGCTGTCAAACCGGCAGCCCGGCTATTCGATAACCTGCGCAAGTTCGAACTGATGGCCTTTGGCGTGCCCGAGGAATGGGTAAGCGATGTCCGCGCAGCCGACGAGGACACTCTGTTCGATATTATCGAACACCTGCCGCAAGAAGCGCAGGAAGCGCTGCTCAAACTGGCCGTGGGCGAGAAACCGCAACCGCCCGAACCTGCACCTGTCGAAGCCGATCCGTTCGCCCATCCCGATGCTCAGCGCCGTTTCCGCGTTCTGACAAACGCCGAGGAACTGAAGCAGGCGCTCGACTACCCCTGGGACAAATGGGCCGTGTTCCTTCATCCCGCCCAAGCCGAACTGGTCGAACGTTCTTTCTCCGGCCCGACCCGCGTGTCGGGATCAGCAGGAACCGGCAAAACCATCGTGGCGCTACATCGCGCTGTCCATTTGGCGCGCGTCAACCCAGGCTCGACCGTTCTGCTGACCACTTTCTCCAAACCTCTGGCTAATTCCCTGCGGGTCAAGTTGACCAGTCTGGTGGGGGGAGAGCCATCGATAGCCGAAAGGATCATCGTCAAAGCGATCTCAGCGGTAGGTTATGATCTCTATTCCGAACGGTTCGGCCAACCCCAGATTGCCGGACCCGCGTTGATCCGCTCGCTGATCACTAAGGCGGCTTCTGAGGTAGAAGGCCACCGCTTTTCCGCCCATTTCCTTGTTGGTGAGTGGGAGGACGTTGTTGACGCCTGGCAACTGCGATCATGGGACAAATATCGGGACGTGTCCCGCCTTGGTCGCAAAACCAGGATCGGCGGAAAACAGCGTGAAACCCTCTGGGCGATTCTGGAACGCGTGAGGGCCGGGCTGGCGGAACGGCGCGTTGTCACCTGGTCTGAAGTATTTGGAAAACTGACGGAAAGCCTATCGGGAAAGGTTGACGGCCCCTATGCTTTCGCAGTCATCGACGAGGCTCAGGATCTCGGCGTCGCCGAGGCGCGGTTTTTCGCCGCGATGGCTGCAGGCCGGAGCAACGGGCTTTTCTTCGCGGGCGATCTCGGCCAGCGAATTTTCCAGCAGCCATTTTCGTGGAAAGCGCTGGGCCTCGATGTCCGCGGCCGTTCCCATACTCTGCTCATCAACTATCGCACGTCACATCAGATCCGACTTCATGCCGACAGACTGCTTCCGGGGACAGTTTCTGACGTGGATGGAAACACAGAGGGAAGGCGTGGTACGGTTTCGATGTTCGACGGACCGCCGCCGATGGTTGAGGCCTGCAAAGACGCCGATCACGAATGCTTTATAGTGGGCAAATGGATCATGGACCGGCTGCAGGAGGGGTGCGCACCACGTGAGGTGGGCGTTTTCGTACGTTCGGATGCGGAACTGAAACGCGCTCGGACTGCCGTGAAGGCTGCGGGTGCGCGCGCCGTTGAATTGAACGACAAGGTAGAAGTCGAGGACGGCGCTGTCGCCATCAGCACAATGCACTTCGCCAAGGGGCTGGAGTTCCGCTCGGTTGTAGTAATGGCCTGCGACGATGACGTCATTCCACAATCGGATCGCATTGAATCGGTGGCCGACGATGCTGACCTCGAGGAGGTCTACAATGCGGAACGGCATTTGCTCTATGTCGCGTGCACCCGCGCCCGCGATCATCTTCTGGTAACGGGCATCGCGCCGGTGTCCGAGTTCGTCGATGACTTTCTGAAAGGAAGTTGATCGGACCTTTTGGAACGTAGAGCCATAACGCACTGACTGGCACCCAAAGAACAATCCTCTGCGGCGCTTTTCTAGCAGCCCCCCTCCCAATGGTTCCTCCCCGGCGCCGAACGTATGCGGGGGGGCGCAGTGCGGCAGTTCGCTAGCGACAGGCACTTTCACAGGGGAATCCAGGCGGAAGCCACCTGCTGTAGGAATTTGGGAAAAGCGACTCATTATCAAAGGCTTGCGGAATCACGGTCTTGGCTTGCTGGATTCTTTTGCGGAAGCCAGGGAATCCAGTTTGTGGAAGCCACGACGCCGGAAGCCAGCCACCGGAAGCCACCTTCCTGGAAGCCGTTGAATCCAGGCGTGTTTTTCATTTGACAAAGCTGCCCCCCTTGACCTACCCATTGATCATCGAAGAATAGCGCCCGCAGGTATCCCCTCGCGGGCGCTTTCGTTTTACCCCTCATCGTAGGTCCCGATCTTGACGCTGGCATCGCCCAGCGCACGCTTCGACATGGCCGCCTTGCCCGAAATGAAAGCCACCCCATGGACCTGATCTTTGCACCGAGCCAGATCGAGACTTGGCCAATTGACCGGCTGCGCCCCTATGCCCGCAATGCCAAGATTCACGGCACCGACCAAGTGGCGAAGATCGCCGCCAGCATGGCCAAGTTCGGCTGGACCGTGCCCTGCATGGTGGCGGACGACGGCGAGCTGATCGCGGGACATGGCCGGGTGCTGGCCGCCGCGATGCTCGGACTTAAGGACGTGCCAGTTATCCGGCTCGGCCACCTCGACGAAGCCGAGCGCCGGGCCTACCGGATCGCCGACAACAAGCTGACCGAGCTGGGCGAATGGGACGAGGCCATGCTGCGCGACGAGATCGCGGGCCTGCTGGCCGAGGATTTCGACCTGTCGTTGCTGGGGATCACCGACGAGGATCTGGGCGCCTTGCTGCGCGATCCTGATCAGGTGGAGGGCGGCGCGGTCGAGGGCGAAGACGACATTCCGGAAGCGCCGGTCACGCCGGTGTCGGTTGCGGGCGATCTCTGGCAGCTCGGATCACACCGGCTGATCTGCGGCGACAGCACGTCTGCCGATGTAGTCAGCCGACTTCTTGGCGATGTGAAGCCGTTGCTGATGGTCACCGATCCGCCCTATGGCGTGGAATATGATCCGTCCTGGCGCAACCAGGCGGGTGCGGCCAAGACCAAACGCATCGGCAAGGTGCTGAATGATGACCGTGCCGACTGGTGCGAGGCGTGGGCGCTGTTTCCCGGCGACGTGGCCTATGTCTGGCATGGCGCGCTGCATTCCTCGACGGTGGCCGAAAGCCTGATGGTGGCTGGCTTCGCCGTCCGGTCGCAGATCATCTGGGCCAAGGACCGGTTGGTGCTGAGCCGCGGCGATTACCACTGGCAACATGAGCCTTGCTGGTATGCGGTCCGCAAGACCGGAAAGGGCCATTGGGCCGGGGACCGCAAGCAGACGACGCTGTGGCACATCTCCGGAAAAAATCAGGATGCCGCTACGGTGCATGGCACACAAAAGCCGGTCGAATGCATGCGCCGACCGATCCTGAACAATTCCAGCCCCGGTCAGTCGGTCTTTGAACCGTTCATGGGGTCCGGCACGACGCTGATCGCCGCAGAAACCACCGCCCGCGTGTGTTTCGGAATCGAATTGAACCCGGTCTATGTCGATGTGACCGTGGAGCGGTGGCAGCAATTCACCGGCGCGGCCGCCACGATCGCGGCGACAGGCGAAAGCTTCGCAGAACTGAAGGCAAAGCGGCTGGCAAATTGATGGCGCCACCTTGCCACTGGTCGTCACCGAAAAGGGCCAAAAACGTAACTCTGAAATGATCGAGGATTCTGTATATGTCTTGACCCTACCTATTTCGGACGTGAAACTATGCCGACCGAGACAATGACGGCGCCGATGGCAAAGGATGCAAGACATGACTTCAGACCTGATGTTAGTCCCTGCCCGACGCGGTCGAGCTGTTCGTGTTGCCAATGGAAAGGCCATTCAGATCATCAACACCCATGGCCAGCAGGTCGTGGACACCTGGTGCTTCAATGCCGATGACCTGTCCGAATTCATGTCGATGGAGCATCTGCACGCAACGCTTCAGGGGATTTTTCCGACCAAAGGTGATGCACTGACCACTAATCGTCGGCGGCCGATCCTGCTTCTGGAAGAGGATACCTCGCCCGGGCGTCATGACACCGTCATCGCAGCCTGCGATGTGCACCGCTACGCCACGCTGGGGTGCCGGGAGTATCACGATAACTGTACAGACAATCTGCATGCGGCGTTGGCGCAGCTCGATCTGCGCGCGCCGGATTGCCCGGCACCACTGAACCTGTGGATGAACATTCCCGTAACACCTGACGGAAAAATCACTTGGGGCGAGCCACTCAGCAAGCCGGGAGACTATGTGACGCTGCGCGCTGCAATCGACTGCGTCGTGGTTATGTCAACCTGTCCTCAGGATATGATCCCGATTAATGGGGCCGACTGCAAACCGACCGAGGTTCATTACCGACTGCTCGACTGACAGCGCGTAAAATCATGCAGTGTCGCTGCTGATTCGGTAAACTCTGCCCCTACCGTCTTCCTTTGCCGAGATCACAACCAGACCCAGCTTCTTGCCCAAGGCCCCCGACATTGCCCCGCGTGCGGTATGGGCCTGCCAGCCAGTTGCAGCGACGATCACCTCCATCGTCGCACCCTCTGCCGTTTGTAGCATCTCGATCAGCATCGCTTGCTTGGTACCGGAGCGCGGTGTCGGCTGCTTGGGTGCGGGCGCTTCGGCCGCATGATCACGAATGGCGGCCATTGTCTTCACCACCAACGGCTCGATCCCAACGGCCAGAAGGCCCGCATCCGTGACCACAAGCGTGGTGCCGTGACCATCGCAGGTTTCGCGCCAGAGCGGTTCGCCCCGGCGCAGGTTGGCATCGACCTCCTGCAGCCAGCCATGTCCAATCATCTTTGTGACGGCCATCTTCGCCGCCGCACCCGCCAGCCCCTTGGGCAGCGGAAGGGCGATGTTGTCGGCGCGCTGGGCACCCGCACTGAGGATGATGGATTGGGTTTTTGTGAGTTTTGTCATCTCGGGCTCCGGAGTTCGGGCGCGCGGTGTGCCGCCCTTCTACGCGGTCAACCCCCGCCACTGCGGGGCTGGTGCGGGGTGTGCCCTTTTTACTTGGCGTGTTCGCCCTCCTTGAACGCGCTGTCGGTGATCTGGCGCAACAGGTCCGCGTAGTGGTTCAAGGTGCCAACGTCGCCCCAGTTGATCTCGTCGGGATGTGCTTCAAAATGGTCGTCGCTCAGAGCCTACAGCCGCTCCAGCATTGCGTCGATCTGGAACTTGGCGGTCATGAAGGCATCGAGGACATTGTCGGTGGCGAGGCGGGTGGTCATGACTTGGTCTCCTGGGGTGAGTTGCATCGTTTTTCTGCAATCAAATTCGCTCTGATGCGAAGTGTAATCAAATGAATAACAAGCAATATCATTGCTTTAATCGAAGCGAACACCGCCATGGAGGGAATGAGCGAGCGGGAGTATTCCGCCCATTCCGGCCTATCACGCGGGGCCATTCAGAAGGCCCGCAAGTCCGGTCGGCTGGTGGTGTACAGCGATGGCTCGATCAACGCCGCCGCGTCTGATGTGCGCCGGGCGGAGATGACGGATCCGGACCAGCAGCGACGGTCTGTCGGTGGTGGTGACAGCGGGTTTTCGCGCCCGGCTGAAAGCGCGTCCTATCTGAAGGCCCGCATCGCGCTGACGGTCTATCAGGCGCAGGAACGCCAGCTGGCAATCCAGAAGAAGAAGGGGACGCTGGTCGACCGGGCGCGCGCCGAGACGCTGGTGTTTCGCCTTGCGCGTCAGGAACGTGACACATGGGTCACCTGGCCCAGCAGGGTGGCCGCGCTGATGGCAGCCGAAGTGGCCACGGAGGTGGAAAGGCAATCGGGCAAGCCGGTGATCATCGAGACCGCGATCCTGCAGAGGGTGCTGGAAACCCATGTCAGAGCGCAACTCGACGCCCTCGCCGGTCTCCGGGTCAGCCTCGAATAACGATGACCTGACGAACGACCTCGACCTCGGGTTTGACGGCGCAGAGGACATCCTGCGTGCCTGGCGTCGCGGGATGCGGCCCGATCCGGACCTGACGGTGTCGGAATGGGCGGACCAGCACCGCAAACTGTCCTCGCGCGCTTCAGCCGAGCCGGGGCAATACCGGACAGCGCGGACGCCGTATCTGCGCGAAATTATGGATGCCCTGTCGCCCCGCCACGCGGCGCAGCGGGTCAGCTTCATGAAAGCCGCGCAGGTTGGCGCGACCGAGGCGAGCAACAACTGGATCGGGTTCGTGATCCACCACGCGCCGGGGCCGATGCTGGCGGTGTTACCGACGGTGGAGATGGCCAAGCGCAGCTCGCGCGGGCGTCTTGATCCGCTGATCGAGGACAGCCCGGCGCTCAGGGAACGCGTCAATCCGGCCCGGTCGCGGGACGCGGGCAACTCGATGCTGTCGAAAGAATTTCCCGGCGGTATCCTGGTGCTGACCGGGGCGAACTCGGCGACCGGCCTGCGATCGATGCCCGCGCGCTATATCTTTCTCGACGAGGTCGACGCCTATCCGGCCTCCGCCGATGAGGAAGGCGACCCGGTCACCTTGGCCGAGGCGCGGACCACCACCTTCTCGCACCGGCGCAAGGTGTTTATGGTCTCGACCCCGACGATCCGGGGTATCAGCCGGATCGAGCGTGAATATGAGGCTAGCGACCAGCGGCGCTACTTCGTGCCCTGCCCGCATTGCGGGGCGATGCAATGGCTGCAGTTTGAGCGTCTGCGCTGGGACAAAGGGCGGCCCGACACGGCCGCCTATCATTGCGAGGCTTGTGAGCGGCCCATCGCCGAGCATCACAAGACGCAGATGCTGGAGCACGGCGAATGGCGGGCGACGGCCGTTTCCGCCGATCCGTATTCCATCGGCTTCCACATCTCGGCGCTCTATTCGCCGCTGGGCTGGAAAAGCTGGCAGCAGACCGCACGGGACTGGCTTTCGGCGCAGGGCTCAGAGGAAATGCTGCGCGCCGCGCGCAATACCCTGCTGGGCGAAACATGGGTCGAAAGCGGCGATGCTCCCGAGTGGCAGCGGCTGGCAGAGCGCCGCGAAGCCTATGGCGGCGTGCAGATCCCCGTCGGCGGTCTGTTCCTGACGGCTGGCGTGGACGTGCAGAAAGACCGGATCGAGGTCGACGTCTGGGCATGGGGTCGTGGGCTGGAGTCTTGGCTGGTCGATCACATCGTCATTGCCGGTGGTCCGGATGATCCGGCCTGCTGGGACAAACTGACGGAACTGCTCGGTCGGACGTGGGCTTGCACCAATGGCGCGGTGATGATGATCGCCAAGCTGGCCATCGACACCGGCTATGAGGCTGCGGCGGTATACGCATGGGCGCGCAGGCAAGGATTTGAGCAGGTCTCCCCTGTCAAAGGGCTGGAAGGTTTCAACCGCGCGACGCCGGTGTCGGGTCCGACCTTTGTCGATGCCACCATCGGCGGCAAACGTCTGCGCCGAGGTGCCCGGCTGTGGTCGGTGGCCACCGCCACGTTCAAAACCGAGACTTACCGCTTCCTGCGGTTGGAACGGCCCTCGGACGAAGATCAGGCGCTGGGCGTCTGTGATGCGCCCGGCACCATGCACCTGCCGGACTGGATCGACACCGAGTGGTTGAAGCAGCTGGTGGCGGAACAGCTGATCACAGTGCGCAACAAGCGCGGCTATGCCCACCCCGAATGGCAAAAGATGCGTGAGAGGAACGAGGCGCTGGATTGCCGGGTCTATGCCCGGGCCGCCGCATGGATCATGGGCGCGGATCGCTGGGATGAGGCCACCTGGCGGCGGCTGGAAGCGCAGGCCGGGGTGGAAACCCGACCGCCGGTCGCCCCGGCTGCGGTCGAAGGCATGGCCTCGGAACCGACGACCCCCGCCCCGCCAAAGGCGGGAACACCAACAACGCCACGGCGCAAACGCCGGGCTTACACACCGAACTTCATGAGGGATTGAGATGGATCTGGAACGGATGCGTGCACTTTTGGCCGCGCTGCAGGATGCGCGCTACGCAGGCGTCCGGTCGGTCAGCTATGACGGCAAGACCATCACCTATGGCTCCGACGCGGAACTGGCCAATGCCATCGCCGATCTGGAAGGCCGGATTGCCACGGCCACCTCCGGCACGCCGCGTCGCCGCCGCTGGGGCACTGTCGCCTCGAAGGGTCTGTGATGGCATTCGAGGCTTTCCGCCAGCGCATCGGTTCGATCATTGGTGGCTTCGACGCGGCACAGGCCCACCGACGGCTGCGCGGGTTTCGAGCATCCCGTGCCCATGTAAACACGCTGATCGCGGCCTCGGGCGACACCATCACCGCCCGGGCGCGCTGGCTGGTCCGCAACAATGGCTACGCGGCGAACGCGGTGGAAAGCTTCGCCAGCAATGTCGTTGGCGATGGCATCAAGCCCTCTTCGACAATCGCGGACGCCGCCAAGAAGGAAGAGCTGCAGGCACTGTGGCTGGCCTGGACAGACGATGCCGATGCAGAGGGGCTGACCGACTTCTACGGGTTGCAGCGCCGGGCGGCGCGCGAGGTGTTCCTGTCGGGCGAGGTGTTCATTCGCATCCGGCCCCGGCGCTTGGAGGATGGCCTCACCGTGCCCCTGCAGTTGCAGATGCTGCCCGCCGAGATGCTCCCCCTCGACATGAACCGGACCCTGCCCGGCGCAGGGCTGATCCGGCAGGGCATCGAGTTCGACGGCATCGGTCGCCGCGTCGCCTATCACTTCCTGCGCCGCCATCCCGGTGATCTGACCGACCCCGGCCTTGCGGGCGAAACTGTCCGAGTGTTGGCCGCCGACGTGATCCACGTGCTGGATCCAGTCGAGGCCGGGCAATTGCGCGGCGTGTCACGGTTCGCGGCCGCCATCGTCAAACTGTTCACCCTCGACCTCTACGACGATGCCGAGCTGGAACGCAAAAAGATCGCGGCGATGTTCGCGATGTTCATTACCTCGCCCGCCCCAGAAACGCCGTTGGAACCGACCGAGGAGGATCTGGAGGTCGAACCCGGCCAAGTGGTGCGCCTTGATCCCGGCGAGGACGTGTCGACCCCGGCCACATCAGACTCGGGCGGCACCTACGAGCCATTTCAATACCGCACCCTGCTGCAGATCGCGGCAGCGCTGGGCGTGCCCTATGGCTATCTGACCGGTGACACCGCCAAGGGCAACTTCTCCAACACGCGGATTTCGCTGATCGAATTCCGCCGCCGCATCTCGGCGTGGCAGCATGGCGTGCTGGTTTATCAGCTCTGCCGCGCGGTCTGGGTGCGCTGGATGGACACCGCCGTGCTGGCGGGCGCGCTGGACCTGCCCGGCTACGACAGCCAGCGCCGCCAATATCAGGCCTGCGCTTGGTTGCCTACGAAATGGGACTGGATCGACCCGATGAAGGACGCCTCGGCCGAGATCCTGCAGATCGAAGCGGGCCTGAAATCCCGAACGCAAGCTTTGGCGGAGCGGGGATATGACGCCGAGCAGGTGGATCGAGAAATCGCCGCCGAACGCAAACGGGAAGCGGCGCTGGGCCTAGACTTCCGGCGGCCGGGGTCACCCGCACAGGGGCCGGGCGAAGGCACGGCGAAAGATGCGGATCAGGACAGCGCCATGGACGACGAGGCCGACGACACGGGCGACGAGAAACCCGATCCGAAGGAGGGCGCATGATGCACCATGCCCAGATCGCCCAGCGCGCGTTCAACACGCCCTTGCTGGTGGACCCGGCAAAGGCGCTGGCGTTCCTGTCCGGGCTGGGCCCGCGCATCACCGGGCAGGAAATCACGTTCCACGGCTTGGATGCGGACGTTTCCGATCAGGCCGCAGCCGCTCTTCCAGCCCGCGCCTCGCTGTTCGGGAACGATCTCGCCCAGCGCCACCAGCAGAACGGCAGCCAGCCATTTGCGATGGTGGATGGCATCGCCATCATCGAAATCGCGGGCACACTTGTGCACCGGGGCGCTTGGATCGGGCAGTCTTCTGGTCTGACCTCCTATGAGGGTATCGCCGCCCAGCTTCAGGCCGCACTGTCGGATCCCGGTGTGCGGGGCATCGCCTTGGACATTGATAGCTTTGGCGGCGAGGTCGCCGGGGCCTTTGATCTGGCCGACCGCATCCGCGCTGCCCGAGCGCACAAACCCGTCCACGCATTCGTGGCGGAACATGCGCTGTCGGCAGGATACGTCTTGGCCAGCCAAGCCGACCGCATCATCCTGCCCCGCACCGGCGCTGTCGGCAGCATCGGTGTGGTGGCTTTGCACACGGATATGAGCGGTGCCCTCGACCAGAAGGGCATCGCCGTCACTCTGATCCATGCCGGGTCGCACAAGATCGACGCGAACCCGTATCAGCCGCTGCCCGAAGCCATCCACGACCAGATGCAGCGCGAGCTGGAGGTGGTGCGATTCCTCTTCGCAGAAACCGTCGCCGCCGGTCGTGGCGACCGCCTGACCCAAGCAGCAGCACTAGCCACCGAAGCCGCAGTCTTTCGCGGTGCCGATGCCATCGCCGCCGATATGGCGGATGACCTCGCCGATCCCGTCACCGCCTTCCGCACCTTCGCCGCCGCACCTCGCGGCACAACCTCCCCCAGCAGAAAGGGTCCACAGATGACCGCTACGCCTGAAATTTCCGCCAACGCGACGGCATCCGTTGCAACAACGCCAGTCGCGGCTGCGCCAGAGCCGCCCACTGCGGCGG
>JBATDH010000253.1:0-3963 GCA_049663365.1 Albidovulum sp.
CCCTGACGCTGGAGGCGACGGCGGACGGGATGCTCGATGCGGCGATTCTGATGGTCTACGAATCGCGCCTTCGGCCCGAAGACAAACGCTTTGCCGAGTGGGTGGAAGGGCAGTGGGGCAAGGTCGCCCGTGCGCTTGATGCGCTCGAATCGCGCTGGATCGGCCATTTGAACGGGCCGTTGGATATGGGTCAGATTGCGCTAGGCTGTGCGCTGTCCTATCTGGATTTCCGTCATGATGCGCGCGGCTGGCGCGAGGGTCACCCGGCCCTGGCCGCCTGGTACAAGGGTTTTGCCGCGCGGCCCAGCATGAAGGCGACCGAGCCGGTCGGCTGATACCGGCGGCATGAGCGTTCCGATCGAGAATTTCCTGACGGTCTGGGCGGTGCTGGCGATGAACATCGCTTCGCCGGGACCGAATGTGCTCAATACCATGACCACGGCAATGGGATCGGGCCGGGGGGCGGGGCTGGCGTCGGCAGCGGCGGTGGGTGTCGGCATCGGCGGCTGGTGTGTGGCGATGACGTTGGGGGTGGCCGCCCTTTTTGACGCGGTGCCGGTTGCGCGCGCCGTGCTGACACTGGTGGCCATTGCCCTGCTTGTCTGGTTTGCGGGCCGGTTCATGCGCAATGCCTGGATCGGATGTCGCAATCGCGCCGATATGCGGCTGGCCGGGCAACGGGGGATGGGTCTGCGGGCGTCATTTCTGCGGTCGCTGTTCATCAATGCGACCAATCCCAAGGCGCTGACCACCTGGGTGCTGATTCTGGCGCTGTTTCCGGTGGCGCGGGCAGGTGGACCGGAGATCGTCCTGTTGGGTCTGGGGGCGGCGGCAATCGGGTTCACGCTGCACGCCGTTTACGCGGTGGCGTTTTCGACCGGCCCGGCCACCCGCGCCTATTTGCGTGCGGCCCCTGCGATCAACGCCGGTGTTGCGCTTTTCTTTGCGGGATTTGCCATCAAGCTTGCCGTCGGGCTTGGCACCCCTTGACCGCGTTTCCGATGCCCCACATGCGATTTCTCTGTCACTGCACCCGATTGTCCGCTGGACGGGCCTGAATTTGGCCGCTAATAACCGCCCGAGCAGGCTGCGGGAAACCGTGACCAAAGATCGCAGGGCCGGGCCACCGGCTGAGGAAGGGAGAATTTTCGTGTCCCACGCAGAAGACCACGCAGGCACCAGGAGGGATTTCCTCTATTACGCCACAGCCGGGGCGGGAACCGTCGCCACCGGTGCCGCCGTCTGGGCGCTTGCCGATCAGATGAACCCCTCCGCCGATGTTCAGGCGCTGTCCTCGATCCTTGTGGATATCAGCGGTGTCGAGGTTGGCACCCAACTGACGGTCAAATGGCGTGGCAAACCGGTATTCATCCGCCGCCGCACCGAGAAAGAGATTTCCGAGGGCCGTGCCGTGCCCCTGTCGGACCTCGTCGATACCAATGCTGAAAACGCCAATATCCCGTCGACATCCGAAGCCTCCGACGAAAACCGCACCCTCGACAAGGACGGCCAATGGCTGGTGATGATGGGGGTTTGCACGCACCTTGGCTGTGTGCCGCTGGGTAATAATTCCGGTGATTTCGATGGCTGGTTCTGCCCCTGCCACGGGTCGCATTACGATACGGCGGGCCGTATCCGCAAAGGCCCCGCTCCGCGCAACCTGCCGGTGCCGGTGGCGGCCTTTACCGACGACACCACGATCAAGCTGGGCTGAGGGGACACATCATGGCTGGTATTCCGCACGACCATTACGAACCCAAGTCCGGCATTGAAAAATGGCTGCACAGCCGTCTGCCGATCGTTGGCCTGCTTTACGACACATTGATGATCCCGACCCCGAAAAACCTGAACTGGATGTGGATCTGGGGCATTGTCCTGACCTTCTGTCTGGTCTTGCAGATCGCCACCGGCATCGTGCTGGCGATGCATTACACGCCGCATATCGATATGGCCTTTGCGTCGGTCGAACATATAATGCGCGACGTGCGCGGTGGCCACATGCTGCGGTATCTTCACTCCAACGGCGCATCCTTGTTCTTTGTCGCCGTCTATCTGCATATTTTCCGCGGCCTTTACTACGGCAGCTACAAGTCCCCGCGCGAAGTGACCTGGATCATTGGGATGCTGATCTATCTGGCGATGATGGCCACGGGTTTTCTGGGCTACGTTCTGCCCTGGGGGCAGATGTCGTTCTGGGGAGCCACGGTCATCACCGGCCTGTTCGGCGCCATTCCGGGGATTGGCGAGCCGATCCAGACCTGGCTTTTGGGCGGGCCGGCGGTTGATAATCCGACGCTGAACCGGTTCTTTTCGCTGCATTATCTGTTGCCTTTCGTCATCGCGGCCCTGGTCGCCGTCCATATCTGGGCCTTCCACACCACCGGCAACAACAACCCCACGGGGGTCGAGGTGCGGCGCGCATCCAAGGCCGAGGCGCAAAAGGACACGCTGCCTTTCTGGCCCTATTTCGTGATGAAAGACCTGTTCGCGCTGGCGGTGATCCTGACGGTGTTTTTCGCGGTGGTGGGCTTCATGCCCAATTATCTGGGCCATCCGGACAACTATACCCAGGCCAACCCGCTGGTGACACCCGCGCATATCGTGCCGGAATGGTACTACCTGCCGTTCTACGCGATCCTGCGCGCCTTTACTGCCGATGTCTGGGTGGTGCAACTGGTGCATTTCGTCACCTTCGGCATCGTTGACGCCAAGTTTTTTGGCGTGCTGGCGATGTTCGGGGCGATCGGCGTGATGGTGCTTGTCCCCTGGCTTGACACCTCGTCGGTGCGGTCGGGCAAGTACCGGCCGATGTTCAAATGGTGGTTCGCGCTTTTGTGCATAGATTTCGTGGTGCTGACATGGGTCGGCGCGCAGCCCGCCGAAGGCATCTACACCTGGATTTCGCTGATCGGGGCCGCCTATTGGTTCGCCTATTTCCTGATCCTGTTGCCGCTTTTGGGGGTGATCGAAAAACCCCTGGCTCCGCCGGCAACGATCGAGGACGACTTCAACGCGCATTACGGCACGTCGCCTGACGCGGCCGAGTGAGTGAAAGGACTGATCTGATGCTGAAGACTATCGCACTCACAGCCGCCACGGCGCTGATGGTAACCGGTTCTGCCGCCTTTGCCTCTGGCGGCGGCGAACAGCACATGGAAGATGTGGCGTTTTCCTTCGAAGGGCCGTTCGGCAAGTTCGACGAACACCAGCTCCAGCGGGGCTTGCAGGTCTATACCGAGGTCTGTTCGGCCTGCCACGGGATGAAATTCGTCTCCATCCGCTCATTGGCCCAGGAAGGCGGCCCGCATCTGCCCGAAGATCAGGTGCGCGCCTATGCCAGGGAGTTCACGGTGACCGACAAGGACACCGGCGAGGACCGGCCCGGCGAGCCGACGGATTTCTTCCCCAAATCCTCATTGCCCAACGCCCCTGACCTGAGCCTGATGGCCAAGGCCCGCGCGGGCTTCCACGGCCCTTACGGCACCGGCATCAGCCAGCTTTTCAACGGCATTGGCGGCCCGGAATACATTGTGTCGATCCTGAACGGCTATACCGGGCATGAGGTTGAGCAGGCTGGATCCACCTTCTATGAAAACCACGCCTTTCCGGGCGGGCTGATTGCGATGAATCCGCCCTTGTCGGACGGGCAGGTCGACTATGCCGACGGCCACGCCAATGATGTGCATCACATGGCCGAGGATGTCGCCGCGTTCCTGATGTGGGCCGCCGAACCGGAAATGATGGCCCGCAAGCGCGCGGGCTTTGTCGCGGTCGTGTTCCTGGGGTTGCTGTCGGTGCTCTTGTATCTGACCAACAAACGGATATGGGCCCCGCACAAGGGCAAGAAGACCGCCTGATTTAGAGGGCGTGCCGCTGGGGGTTTCACACCCCCAGACCCCCGTGGGATATTTAGCGACAGAAAATGGCGCAAGCGGTGCGGGATGCGGGTTGGTGCTCCTCGGC
>JBATDH010000254.1:0-15239 GCA_049663365.1 Albidovulum sp.
ATCCTGCACCCTGCGCCCAACAAAATCGCGCCGTTTCTCAGCAAAAACAGCCAGATAAGATTTGTTCAGGTCGAACTCATTAAGGGGTCGGCCTCGGTGGGCCACTTTGCGCCGGTGGCTCTCGGGACGCCGATCGACTGTCAGGCCAACTTCCTCTCACCACTCGCAGTTCGTCGCACTCGGTGGGGTCTTTGCCGGGCGCGTGTTCCTATGTTCCTCAGGCCGTCGCCACTGGCGTGGCCTCGTAGCTCCGCCCGTGGTGCAGTTTTAGTCCGGCGTTGACATGAGTGTCATGGTTGGGACCATGGCCATTTCAGTCGCCGCATGAAAATGCTTTCGAATACGACTGAGCAATATCACTCAGACTTCCCAAAATCGAGAAAGTCCGCAATTAATGCATTGAACAGACGAGTCTTTTCCATGTGAACATTGTGAGCGCAATTCGGAACCACTGCGATATCTGCATTCGGAATTTGGCGCCAAAGGGTTTCCGGTTGGGACCAGTCATAGGAACGGTCGTGACTCCCCCAGAGAACTAAGGTTCGCGCAAGAATTCGCGAAAGGTAAGGGCGGCCGTCCCAATTTTCCCAGGCTGTCAAGCTCGCCAGTGCGGCCTGTAAACTTGCCTTTTCGCCAAGTGATTGGCACAGCGCGAATCCCTCAGCTTGTTCTCCATTCTGAAACCACGTCGCAACAATGCGCCGGGCAGTGGCATGCACGCCCCTTTCCAAAAGACGCACACGCGACTGCGCGATGGTTTCAAAGCGGCCCGGCAAAACTCCAAGCGCGCCCGTCCCGTAAAGTATAAGACTGTGAATGCGATCCGGGGCAAGTCGAGCTATTTCTTGCACAACCATCCCACCCATTGAGTGGCCCAACAGGTCAAATTCTGATATGCCGAGTTCATCCAGAAGATCGAGCACCAGACGCGCGTGCCCTTCGATGCTGTCGGGCGCAGTCAAATGCGCGCTGTCCCCGAACCCCGCCAAATCCGGGCAAATCAAGTCCCGTTTTTCGCAGAACTCATCCACCTGCGCGGACCACATTGAGCTGCCGCCCAAATAGCCGTGGACCAGGATAAGTGTCGGACCATTGCCCTTCCGTCTATAGGCCAACATGGACATCTTCTCTATTCATCTCTCCCAATTCTACCGTTCTTACCAGACGCGACACCGCCGCACCGGGATCACTTTCATCTGCTTTTTGCGCTCAACCCAGATCCGAGTACAGTGCTAGTGCAAATAGAATTGGGAAAAGACAATTGCCTGCCCCAGAAGCAAAAGTGTGTCCATCCCAATCAAGACCAGCCCTTTGACGCCAGGAGCAAACAGCTTTTGCAGTGAAGTTTTCACACCAAGCGCCGAAATTGCGACGATAAGCAGAAACTTTGATGTTTCGTTCACCGCGTTCAGCAAGACTTCTGGCAACGGAATTGTGTTGCGAACGACCATCAGCATAATGAAGGCAACGACGAACCAGGGCAGCCCGGCAGTGCTTCCGGCTTCCTTGCGGAAAGCCAGTGCGACAACCAGCAATACCAGCGGCAACATGGCAACCCGAAGCAATTTGGTAAAGGTCGCGATGCCTCCAGCCGTGTCACTGATGGAATATCCCGCGCCGACCACTTGGGCTACGTCATGTATGGTCGCACCGATCATATAACCACTGCCAATGCCCGATAGGCCAAGTCGCTGAAACAGGATCGGATAAATAATCATGGCCAAGGTCGACATGGCGGTAACTCCAACGACCGTAAGCAAGACGTCCTCTTCCTTCAGGTATTTCTTTGGCAACACGGCAGCGATGGCCATAGCAGCGGAAGCGCCGCAAATTGCCACCGACCCGCCAGTCAAAAGCCCGAAAGCAGGCGTGCGACCGAAGAGTCGCGCAAAGATCACCCCTCCAATCAACGTAATCACCAGCATTGCGACAACGCCAACGATCGGTGCTACGCCAAGCTGCGAGACATCGGCAAAAGTCAGACGCAACCCAAGCAAAGCCACACCAATGCGCAATACTGTCCTGGAGCAGAAGGTAATACCTGGTGCTGCGTGTGGTGTGTCATTCTGGAAGTTGAACGCCATCCCCAACAAAAGAGCGAACAGCATCGCCGGAGCGCCATAATGCTCTGCCAAAAAACTAGACGCCAGAGCAACCGTCGTCGCGAGGATAATACCACCCTTGTTGCGCTCCAGCCAATTCATCACATCGGCGGGCGACACTCTACTTCTGCCTTTGCTTAAAGTGCCAGCAACGCGAGCGGGATCAGGAGGCGACATCAGCGACACTCAAATCGAAAACTTCGTTGGGGAAAAATTTGGCGAGCCTGATATCTGCCGAGCGTGCATGCCCTTCCATGCCTTCCAATCGTGAAATTCTGGCCGTGGCCTCTGCCAAAGGCCGGGCACCAGCCCGGGTTGCCCGCTGCCAAGTAACAGTCTTCATGAACTTGTGCACGGAAAGGCCACCGGTATAGCGCGCGGCACCCGAGGTCGGCAGCACGTGGTTCGGCCCCGAGGTCTTGTCACCAAAGGCGACTGTCGTTTCCTCGCCCAGAAACAGCGACCCATAAGAACGCAGGCGCTGCAGCCACCAATCAAGATCCACAGCTTGCACATGCAAATGCTCTGGCGCGTATTGATCGGCAACCTGCGCCATCTCTTCTGGACCGTCGCAAAGCATGATTTCGGCAAGGTCGTTCCATGCGGCGCGCGCGCTGTCACGATTGAGCGGCGGCAGGCCTTCGATCAGACCCGGCACAAGCGCCACCACCTTTTCCGCCAGATTTTCATCAGAGGTGACCAGCCAGACCGGCGAGTTATAGCCATGCTCGGCCTGACCAACCAGATCGTAAGCCACCATTTCGGCATCGGCGCTGGCATCCGCAACCACCATGCTGTCGGTCGGACCGGCGAACATGTCGATGCCGACTTGTCCGTAAAGAATCCGCTTGGCTTCGGCCACATATTGGTTGCCGGGTCCGACAAGGATATCGGCCTTCGGCAACCCGAAAAGCCCATTTGCCATCGAGGCTACGCCCTGCACGCCGCCCATGTTCAGGATCACATCGGCGCCGCAAAGGTCCATCGTATAAAGGATCGCCGGGGGGATTCCGATGCCTGGACGCGGCGGCGAACAGGCGGTGATGTGGGGAACGCCGGCAACCTTTGCAGTGGTGATCGTCATGATCGCACTTGCGATGTGGCTATAGCGTCCACCTGGCACATAGCAGCCGGCGGCCGAAACCGGGATCTGCTTTTGCCCAGCCATCAGCCCAGGCAAGATCTCGACGGAGAAATCGGTGACGGTGGCCCGTTGCGCCTCGGCAAACCGGCGGATGTTTTCGTACGCAAAGCGAATATCCGCCTTGAGCTTTTCAGGCACCATGGCCGCCGCCGCTTTGCGGGCATCTTCTGACAGAACGATGTCGCCGCTCCATTTGTCGAGATCCTTGGCAAATTGCATTGCCGAGGTTTCGCCACCTGCCGCAATCGTCGCCAGCATTTTTTCGACCACTGCGCGCACGTCTTGGTGGTCCGCCTCAGCGGTTTTCTCAGCTTTTTTTAGATAAATCATGGGTTTGACTTTCAGATTACATTCTGCCCTTCCAGGGCACGAGACGGCGCTCGACAAAACGGACCAGCATGTCGAAGGCAAAGGCGATGATGGCGATTATGAAAATCCCCATGATAACGACCGGCGTTTGCAGGAACTGGCTTGCGGATAAGACCATGTAGCCAAGGCCCTTTGTCGCTGCGACCATTTCTGCGGCCACCAACGTCGTCCAGCCAAAGCCGATGCCGATACGCATAGCCGTAAGAATTTCTGGCAAGGCCGATGGCATGATCACATAGCGCATCACCTGCCAGCGCGTGGCGCCGAAGGAATAGGCGGCATGGATTTGCTCGATTGCCGCCGATTTCACCCCAGACCGGGCACCCAAAACCACTGGGGCAAAGACCGAAAGAAATATCAGCAGGATCTTAGAGGTCTCGCCGATTCCGAACCAAATGATCATAAGCGGCAAATAGGCCAGTGGCGGGATCGGACGATAGAATTCGATCGGCGGGTCGAAAATCCCGCTCATCACGGGGCTCATCCCCATCGCAAGCCCAAGTGGAAGCCCAATCACGCAGGCCAATGTAAAGGCGCCAAACACACGCAAGGTCGAAATCCAAACATGCTCAAGGAAAGGCGTGCCAGTGTAACCGGCGTTCCAGATTGAAATGAACTTGGCCACAATTGACATAGGCGATGGCACGAACAGCGGTTTGACCCACCCCATCGCGGTTACCAGCCACCAAACGAAGAAGAAAAAGGCAATGGATCCCAACGAAAGTAAAATCGTTCTGCCTTGACCGGGCACGCCATAAATTTCGCCTGGCTTGGTGGGGCGCGCGCGCGACAGGCGTGTGATCAGTCCGATCGGCTTGGCGGTCTGCGGGTTGGGCTGGTTGATCATGCTGCGGCCTCCTCGTCGGCGAAGATGATTTCCAAGATTTCTTCGCGCAAGCGAATGAATTCCGGCGATGCCTTGACTTGCCGGGCGGGCATGCCGCTGAGAAACTGCCGCGAGAACGGCAGGTCGAACGTATTGGTGATGCGACCTGGGCGCGGCGACATCACAACCAGTTTCGTTCCCATGAACAGCGCTTCTTCGACACTATGGGTGATGAAGAACACCGACTTATGGGTGTCATTCCAAATATTGAGAATCAACTCCTGCGCTTTTTCGCGCGTCAGGGCATCCAATGCCCCAAGCGGTTCGTCCATCAACAATAACTTCGGGTCGCAAGTGAGCGCGCGAGCGATTCCGACGCGCTGCTGCATGCCACCGGAAAGCTTGTAAACCGGCGAATTCTGAAACCCGTCAAGCCCAAGAAGGCCGACGAATTTATTCGCGGTTTTATAGCGATTTTCTTTGCCAATACCTTGGATTTGCAGACCAAAGGCCACGTTGTCCATCACGTTGAGCCAAGGCAAAAGCGCGTGCTTTTGAAACACAACGGCGCGGTCAGCGCCCGGACCAGATACAGAATTGCCATCCAGCGTCAGGTTTCCAGATGTGGGCGACAAGAACCCTGCGATCAGATTGAGCAGGGTCGATTTTCCGCAACCCGATGCCCCGAGCGCGACAACAAAATCATCATTTTCGATCTCCAGGTTGATCTTGCTCAGCGCCTCGACCGGCGGGCGCCGATCGGCCGCAGGATAGACCACCGATACATTGTCAATTGTCAGCCCCATGCGTGCTCCTCCCAAAGCCCCAATAGTGTCCTGCCCGAGCCGTAACCCGAGCAGGATCGCGTCGGATTATTTCAGCGCGTCTTCTGCGATGGAGGTGTTCACGAACCCGGAATAGTCGTCGGCGACAGTGTCGATCCGGCCTGCAGCTTTCAGGAACTCAGCGGTTGCTTTCATCGCGGCTGCAGAATTGCCGAGCCACTGCGGGCTCAGTTGGTCCGCCAGAGGGATGAAGGTATAGCCAGTCAGGATCTCTGGGATCTGTTCGGCGGTGGCGCCAGTGACGGCGGCGATCGCTTTCACGCTATCGTTGTCGGCCGTCCAGCCCGCCTTGTCGTTGAGATATGCCATGTTGGCCTCATTCATAACTTTGGCGAAGGCCACCAACTCATCGTGATGCGCCGCTGCAAACTCAGTGTTGGCAACCCAGCCGTTAAAGGTCGGATAACCCCACTCAGCGGTCTTGTCGGCGCCAACGATCCGGGTTCCAGTTTCCAGGATCTGGGTCTGAACCGGTGGCCAGATGAAAGCAGCGTCTATTGTGCCCTGCTCCCATGCAGCCGAGATCTGATCTGGCGGCATCGACATGATAGTGGCATCGGCTTCGGTCAACCCGGCATGCTTAATCGCCCCCATCAGCGAAAAGTGTGCAGTCGAACCAACCGGCACTGCGATCTTCTTACCTTTGATATCCTCAAGCTTTTCAATGCCCGAACCGTTGCGTGCGATCAGGCTTTCGGATTCACCGATTGCATAAGACAGCATGAACATCTGCAAATCCACGCCTTGGCTTGCCGCAATAGCCAGCGGTGAAGAACCAAGTTCGCCAACTTTAACATCACCTGATGCCATCGCAGCAATCACGTCGGTGCCCGAGGCGAAGGTGCGCCATTCGATGGTCCAGCCCGTGGCCTTTTCGAAGGCGTCGCCCGCGCGCAGAGCATTCATCGGCGTTGGGTCGCCGAAGGTTGCGATCACCATGGTTTCAGCGGAAGCCACCGAAGCGGTCAGCGCCAATACAGCGGCCCCCATCATCATATTTCTTAGCGTGCTGGTCATCTTTTGCTCCTTTGTTGGTTGTGTTCGACGTTTACGCTCTGTTCTCGGGGGGTGGTGTGCCCCGTCGTATTTCTCACGCAGCCATCTTGTGCGGCAAAAGTGAGAATCTCTTGTACCAATTGATCGAGTGTGTCGAAGGCAATAGCCCCCTCCGTCACAGAGTCGGCAATCAGGGAAAACTCCGTACAGGCAATAAGTTGTACCGTTGCACCAAGTTGCAGCAATTCTTCTGAATTGGCCTTAAGTGTCGTGCGCGTCAAGGGCTGCGGGCCTTCAGCCTTGATCTGGCGGATGGCTGCCAGCATTGCGGCCTCATCGCTTGCATAGAGCCCCGTGAGCCCAAGTTTGGCCAATGGGGCATCATACAAGCCTACCTTCCGCACCGCGGGCGAAGCAAGGATGCCCACGACTTTTCTCGTGCCTGCCAACTGCGCCGCATGTGCGACCGACAGGGCAACCATATCCAAAAACGGCACTTTCACTGCGGAACGAATAGTATCGGCGTAGTGATGCGCAGTGTTGCATGGCATCGCCAGCGCCTCGGCCCCGCCTGCCACCAAGCGGCGCGCCATCTCGGCCAGAACAGGGCCAGGATCTTCGCCTGTGCCCTCCAGCAAGTGACGAATGCGCGAGGGCACCTGAGGGTTTTGATCGACGATCAGCGGGATATGATCTGCATCGTCCTTAGCATGCACACCGGCAAGCACCTTTTGCATGATCAAAATCGTCGCTTCCGGCCCCATGCCCCCCAAGATTCCAACCCGCCGTTTCATGAGTGCATCCTTGCAGCCACGGAGGTAACTTCCTTCAAGATATGATCCGCAATCAGGCCGCAGTCGCCAAGGCTAAAGGTAAGCGGCAGCCGCATATCAAACAAACCGGCCAAAATAGCATCTGTTCTGGGCAGTTCCTGCCGGGCAGCATAGCGCCAGCTGTGATGATCCGAGGTGAAACCAACCGGTTCGACTGCGCCAAACCATTTCACCTCGACCCCGACTTTTGCGAGGTCCGCAATCAGGGCGCCTGCATCCGCATCTGTGATTCCGGGGATCAGGAATTGAATAGACGACCCGACATAGCTTTCGGCCTTGGGACGAATTGGCATGCGGATCGCGGGGCATTCAGCAAGTCGATCAGCCAAATAGTCATGCCGCTCATTCCATCCCGCAATGCTTTCGTCGATCAAGCGCAGTTGCGGGCGCAGCAGGGCCGCGCGCAGATTGTCCATCCGCGCCGAAGTGTTCGGTGTTTCAAGACGGATATTCACAAAAGTTTCTGTCGCAGGCCCTGCGCCATGACGCTCATAGAGCATGTAGCTGCCAGAAAGAATTGTAGCGCGCGCCATGAACTCGGCATCGTTCGAGGTGAGCAAGCCCCCCTCGCCAGAATTTATATGCTTGTAGGTCTGCATACTAAAGCATCCCGCCAATCCGAAATTACCAGAGCGGCGGCCATTCCAACTTGCCCCCATCGTATGGGCGCAGTCCTCGATAACCGTCAGGCCCAGATCTGCTGCAAGCCGCATCAACCGATCCATGTCGCAGAGATGGCCGCGCATATGCGACAGCAACAAGTGGCGCGCTCCGCTGCTACGAGCTTGGGCAGCCAGATCATTTAGATCGATGACCAGATCTTCAGTGATCTCGACCAGAACCGGCTTTGCCCCGACCGCCGCAATCGCACCAGGGACTGGGGCGAGTGTAAAGGCATTGGTCAATACTGCATCGCCGGGCCGAACACCTGAGGCGCGTAATGCGATTTGCATCGCTTGCCCGCCAGAGGCAACGGCGATGCAATAGCGAGCACCCTGCCATTCGGCATATTCGAGCTCCAGCGCCATCGCCTCGCCCACCTCGCCCGGCTCGATATTGTAGCGGTGCAGACGACCCGAGCGCATCACCGCTACAGCGGCAGCAATGCCCTCCTCGGAAATTGGGGTTTGCTGTGTAAAGTTGCCGGTGAACTGGGGGAGAGACATTGCCAATTAGACTATCAAAGCTTTGTTGCCATCGGCAAAGACGGCGTCATAACCAAACAAGGCAGCCGATCCACCGGTGTGCAGGAAGACGACGCGCTCGCCCTTTTTGAATTTGCCTTTGCGGCAGTAATCAATCAGCCCAGCAGCGCCCTTGCCCGAGTAAACTGGATCGAGCAGGATGGCCTCGAGTTGAGCGAACATCCGAATGGCTTCCAACGTGTCTTCGCGCGGAACACCGTAGCCGACGCCAACATAGCTGCTGTCGGCAACGACATCTTCGCGCGAGACGACGTTCGGACAACCCAGCTTTTCCGCTGTTTTCAGCGCCAGATTAAAGACGCTCTCTTCTTGCTTTTCTTTTGGTGCCCGCACTCCAAAACCCATCAACGGGATCTGGGCGTTAATCGCCTTGAGTCCGGTGATCAGGCCCGCTTGAGTGCCCGCGCTGCCCGTTGCGGTGACAAGATGGTCAATGACCATTCCGCGGTCATTGGCCTGAGAAACTAGCTCAAAAGCACAGTTAACGTAGCCGAGCGCACCAGTGGCATTCGATCCACCGCCCGGAATGATATAGACTTTTCGGCCCTCGGCGTGCAGCCGATTGGCCACAAGTTCCATCTCGGCTGCCATGTCCATGCCGCCAGCCCGAACAGAGGTCGTAGCGCCGTGGAGATGATCCAGCAGCACGTTTCCGTTGCCGCTATAGTTGGCATTGTTCGAACCGGTCCGGTCTTCAAGCAGGATATGACAGCCCATGCCTAGCTTAGCGGAAAAAGCAGCCGTTTGACGCGCATGGTTGGACTGCGTGGCCCCTTGGGTAATCACAGTGTCCGCGCCCATTGCTTGCGCTTCGGCCATCAGGAATTCCAGTTTTCGGGTCTTGTTGCCCCCCGTTGACAGGCCCGTGCAATCGTCGCGCTTGATCCAGATTTCTGGCCCCCCCAACTCTTTTGAGAGGCGATCAAGTCGTTCCAGCGGGGTTGGAAGGTGAGCTAGGAAAACACGTGGGAAACGAGCGAGGTGCATCTGCGGCGTCCTTGTTATAACTTGTGCTGTGTCACTATTAATGCGCAATACAATAATCGCAAATTCGAAATTTTTGACTTATATTGCAAAAGTTGCAAGTTATGAGGAGTGGCGAAGATGCGCCTTGAATGGCTCGAAGACATTCTCGCGATTGCAAGCACGGGGTCCTTTAGCGGTGCGGCGGAGCGACGGCGGTTAACGCAATCGGCCTTTTCCCGACGAATTCAACAAATAGAAGACCATATCGGGGTCGAGTTATTTGATCGCAGTCGCAAGCCTGTGCAGCTGCGCCGCACGACCTTGGCCCAAAGCGGCCAAATCGAACAGATTTCCACGGCGATGCGCCAATTAGTTGTGGACCTGCGTCGAGGTGATCGGATTGAAAGCAATAAGATTGTAATTGCCAGCCAACACGCGCTGACGACATCGCTTGCCCCGTCTATCATTCAAAACCTGCAGAACGATGACGACGGCGTCTATGTCCGCTTGCGCTCTGCCAACTTGGATGAGTGTTATAGCCTATTGCTTTCGCGTCAGGCCGATATCGCGATTGTGTATCGTTTGCCGGATGAGACCAACGAAATCACCGGTGATTTCCTTGAGACCATCGACATCGGTTCTGATCGCCTTATTCCCGTCCTTGCCGAGGATAACGCCAAACGGTTTCGCGAATCAGATGCGGAGATGGAAGTCCCCTATATCGCCTATCCTGCAGATGTATTTTTCAGCAAGGTGATGGCGAGCAAAATCCTGCCGGCGCTTCAGCCCACGGCATTGGCGCTGCCCAAAGCAGAGACGGCACTGACACTGGCTGCGCTAGAGTTGGCCGCTGTTGGCGTCGCTGTCGCTTGGGTGCCTAAGTCGCTTGCGTTAGAGCGTATTTCGAGCGGCAGTGTTGTTGATTTGTCGGACCTGTTGCCAAGTTGCGAGTTGCAAGTGAAGGCTATCCGGTTACAGGGCAAGCCGAGCCCTGTTGAAGCCGCACTTTGGTCTCAACTCCTGGCGCTCAGACACAAAACATAGGCGAGAGGCCTTCTGTGCGTCCATGGCGCCAAACACGGCCGTGCAAAATTTGACGGTCACTGCGTCACGACCAGATCTTGGCCCGCATCGGTCGCGAAATAGGTGAGGCAGGCTTCGGAAAAGACCTGAATGATCCGACGAACAGGCCCAGCAGTCACGCCTAGGGACAAAGTCAGACCGCTGGCGACATCTTCAATCGGCACGGTCACAATAGCATCACCCGCATAACTGTGCTTGATGCTGGGCCGCATGTTCAGGATAGAACAACCCAGTCCGGTCCCAACAAGGGATCGCACCATTTCCGTGGAATTCGCGGTTGCAGCCACTTTCAACTTTTGGCCCTCCCGCTCAAGCAGTTCGCGGTAATAGGCGGTTGCGACCGGTCGATCCAAGATGATGAGGGTTTGAGCCGCCACCTCGCGCAGTGACACCGACGCACGACCGGCGAATGGATGGTCAGCGCGGCACAGGCAATAGCTTGGTGCTTGCACCAGACGTGTTACCTCGATTTGTGGCAGGGGCAAATCGGCCACGAACAAGATTACGTCATAGCTGCCGGCCAGCAACCCGGCTTGCGCTTGCACATTGTCGCATTCCTCCAAAGACAGCGTAAGTTCCGGGTTGGCTGCCACCAGCGGGTGAAGAATACGTGGCAAGAAAGCCGGTGCTATCGGCGCATAGTAACCCACCTTCAAAAGGCCGCTGAGGCTCGACCGCATCTCGGCACCGTTGGCAAGCAACGCCTCGTAGCGGTCCAGAAAGTCTTCGATCCGTTGTAGAATCGCCCGACCGGCCGAAGTGGTCGAAATACCTTTGGCGCGTGCGCGTGTCACTAGCGTCAGACCGAAAGCCGCCTCTGCCTGGTTCAGTGCCGCCGACACCGCCGAAGTGGCAACATTGAGTTCTTCTGCGGCGGCCGCGATACTGCCCTTTCTCATCGCCATTCGTGTATAGCGCATTGCCCGTAGGGAAAGGTCCATTGCTGCCTTCATTATATTTTTAGATCATGGGGATCATTTAGTTCCGTTTTTTACATTAATGTCTTTGGTCTATGCAAGATCATCATGATCAACGGAGTTGGCCATGACCGATGCACTTCCATCCCTTCCGGGCTGGAATCACATACCGACGTGTCTCGCGGGGCGTCTCCGTTCTTTCGCTGGCCATTGCGCCCGCTGGAGATGGTAAGCTGGCTTTGGAATGGCTGGTTCCGGATCACTGAAAGGCTGATTATTGTCGGCTTCGCCTTTGCCTGCGATGGATCGGTTCAGCCGTCGCGGGCGAGCACTTGGGCTGGGATGGATATTGGGAATATGACGGCGCAATCTGGGGCCGAAGCCTGTAGGCTCTGGGGAGCTTCACGTCTGTATTTATGGCTGGCGGCTGCCGGGAGACAAACTGAAATTTGACCAGCGGCGCTGATGGTGAATGGCGAACAGCTCACCCTTGGCGGGCAGGTCCGTGACAACATGTTTTGGACATTGGCGAGCGGGGTGACGGTCTGGACCGCCAACAAGGTGCGACGTTCTGGGCGACGGGCAATGGCTGGGCGCCAGTGCCGCGCGGGTCAGATCATCCGAGCTGGTTTGTGCTGCTGTTCTAGCTGATCCGATTTGGAAGAGTTTGCATTTCCACTGGATCCACCGCGCACTACACTGGCCAACTCGATACACGCGCATCCATTCCCAGCATCACCGCGACATCAATGTTGGGCCGTGGTCTCGGGATGACCAAGTGCTTTTGATACTGCGGAGCTCGCCACATTATGCCCTTTCGCAGCGACTGTGATGCTGCCCCGATGCAACGCAGTGCTGACATAGCGTATCGCGCGCAAGGACAAGTTCGTGTGCCTATTGCTCTGTTTTTTATAGTTAGAACAATTATAATTTCTGTTTTTTATGCATGCAGGAATGTGACATGTTCCACCATGCCAAGCGACGGAGGAAACCATGGCCGCTCCCAACGATTCGAAACCCGCATTGCAGGGTTGGAACTACACACCGCAAGTTCCACTGAAAGTCTCTCCATTCTTCACTTGGCCGCTGCGCCCGGTTGAGATGGCGCGTTGGCTTTGGAACAGCTGGTTTCTCATCTCTGAACGGCTGATCATCATCGGCATTGCATTTGCGTCACTAGTTTGGACACAGCCGTCGCTGGAGGTAACACAGAACCTGGAGCCGGGCTGGATCGTACAGATCTGGATGCGCAACATCGTGCTAATGACCGTCGTGGCCGGCGGGTTGCACGTCTACTTTTATCGCTGGCGAAAGCAGGGCGAGAAGTTAAAATTCGACCCGCGCCCGTTGATGGTGAAAGGCAAGCAGTTCACTCTGGGCGGGCAAATCCGCGATAACATGTTTTGGACGCTGGCCAGCGGCGTCACTGTCTGGACCAGCTATGAATGCCTGATGTTCTGGGCCATGGGCAATGGCTGGGCGCCGGTCTTGATTTGGGAGGACAGCCCCGTTTGGTTCGTGGCGCTCTTCCTGCTCATCCCGGTCTGGGAAAGCTTCTATTTCTACTGGATCCACCGGGCGCTGCACTGGCCGCCACTCTACAAGCGCGTGCACGCGCTACACCACCGCAACATCAATGTCGGCCCCTGGTCGGGCATGTCGATGCATCCAGTCGAACACGTGATCTTTCTGGGGTCGGTGCTGATCCACTGGATCGTGCCGTCGCATCCGGTCCATATCCTTTTCCACATGCAGTATCTGTCGCTGACGGCGGCCACCACCCATACCGGATATGAGGCTCTGCTGATGAAGGACGAGAATCGTCTGAAGCTCGGCACGTTTCATCACCAGATGCACCACCGCTATTTCGAGTGCAACTATGGCTCGCTCGAGGTGCCATGGGATAAGGTCTTCGGGTCGTTCCACGATGGCACGGCCGAGGCGAATGAGCGCATGAAAGAACGTCGGAAGCGGATCATGGGGTCGTGACAATGCAGGGTCTGACCATTCGCGACCTGCGTGCGCTAAAAGGCAAGCGACGTATCACCTATGTGCAGGTTGCTCGAGAGGAGGAAGCTGCCGCCGCCGCTGAAGCGGGGATGGACGTGATCGGCACGGAGTTTCGCCCCGACACCCTGTCCTTTCCAAGAGCGGCCAAGGGCGTGCATTTCCAGTTTGGCCTGGCTTGGGGCAAACACGCCTCAACCATCGAGGCGCTGCGCGAAGCTATGGCGGCGATGGAAGCCGGTGCCCAGTCCATCTACTGCGCGATGAGCGCGCAGGTCATTGAAGTACTGGCGCGTGAGGGCGTCCCGGTCATCGGCCATACCGGGCTCGTGCCGCCGAAGATGACCTGGACCGGCGGCTACCGTGCGGTGGGCAAATCACAGGAGGAAGCGATGAACGTCTGGCGCAATGTCCGCGACTTTGAGGCTGCAGGCGCTTTTGCGGTCGAAATGGAGGTGGTTCCGGCGCAACTAGCCACCGAAATCACTGCGCGCACCTCGCTCGTCACAATCTCGCTCGGCTCGGGTCAAGGTTGTGACGCTGAGTACATGTTCTCGACCGATCTTCTTGGCGAAAATCGCGGCCGTGTACCAAGACATGCCAAGACCTACCGCAATTTCGCCTCGATGCGTGACGAGATGCAGCGTGAACGTGTCACGGCATATCGCGAGTATATCGCCGATATAGGGTCGGGCGCATTTCCTGAACCTCGGCATTTGGTCAATATAGAGGAAGATGTCTTGGCTGACGTTGTTGCGAAGATGGACGCGCGCGTGGATTGAACAGTCCATCCTCGACGGGCAATGCATGCAAACACGGTATAGGCATTGCGGATCGCAGTCTGCGTCGGTCTCGACCACACATAATACGATCGCTTAAATGCGACGAGTTTCTCCCAGACCTCGGTCTTTTCATCCACGAGGATCACAAAAGCCCTGCATATCTAACCAAACTAACGGAGGAGTGAACCATGACCCCAAGAAATACAAGACGGACGATCGGTACCGCCGATTTTGTGAAACTCACCGGGCCAACATTGGTCGAAGTCTTTATCGTCGCTCATTTCGGCGATCCAATGCTGATGAATTCCGCCCCGCCGAAACCAAGTTTGAAGCAGCCTCCGTCTAGGACATCGAATAAGTGATCGCCGAAGATTCCCGCGTAGATCGCCGCCAGCGCCAGACGCAGCTCAAAACGAGAACAAAGGACACAACATGACGAAGATCACCTATATCGAACACGGCGGCAAGGAACATGTAGTCGACGTCCCTAGCGGGCTAACCGTGATGGAAGGCGCGCGCGACAACGGCATTCCCGGCATCGAGGCCGATTGCGGCGGCGCTTGCGCCTGCTCGACCTGCCATGTCTATGTCGATCCGGCTTGGGTCGAGAAGCTTCCCCCGAAGGATTCGATGGAAGAAGATATGCTCGATTTTGCCTATGAGCCCGACCCGTCCTTCTCGCGGCTAACCTGTCAGATCAAGGTCAATGAGGCCCTGGACGGGCTGATCGTGCAAATGCCCGAAAAGCAGATCTGATATTGACCAGCATATTCTGAACAATGACGCCGCGTGCCGTGATAGCAAAAACGGCGCGGCGTGACCAGGAACCAGAAGGAGGAGTGATATGAGTGGCATCGTGATCGTCGGCGCGGGCCAGGCCGGGACGTCGCTCGCGGCAAAGCTGCGCACCCTCGGCTATGACGGCGAACTGACGATGATCGGCGAGGAACCAGTGCCGCCTTATCAGCGTCCGCTGCTCTCGAAGGGCTATCTTCTCGGCGAAATGGCCCTTGAGCGGCTCTATCTGCGGGCTCCCTCGTTCTGGGAGGAACAGAAGGTCACGCTGCGCCTCGGCGCGCTGGCCACCGCGATCGACCGCACCGCAAAGTCTGTGCGCGTCGGCGGCGCGAGCATTTCCTACGACCAACTCGCGCTGACCACCGG
>JBATDH010000255.1:0-3668 GCA_049663365.1 Albidovulum sp.
GCCCCGGACCCGATCCGGGGCCTCTTGGCCAGAAGCCGCTTTTGGCCCCTTGACCCGGTCGCGGCCAGGCCCTTCATTGCACCGATCCTGCCCCAAGGGAGAGTCCGATGCGCAAGACCCGTGACCGCATTCGCCACGCCATCAGCTTTGAGGTGATCGGTCTTCTATGTGTAACCCCGCTCGGGGCCTGGGCGTTCGGGATGCCAGTCCTCGATATCGGCGTTGTCGGCATTGTCGGGGCCACGATTGCGACGGTCTGGAACTATGTCTTCAACCTGATCTTCGATCATGGGATGGCGCGGTTCATCGGCGATGTCCACAAGACGGTCAAACTGCGGGTTGCCCATGCGGTCCTGTTCGAGGCCGGGCTGACGCTGATCCTGGTGCCGTTCCTCGCGTGGTATCTGGGCATCGGCCTGTTGCAGGCGCTGATCATGGATATTTCATTCGTGCTTTTCTACCTGATCTACACCTTCGTCTTCAACTGGGTCTATGATCTGGTCTTTCCGCTGCCGAAAACGTCGCAGCGCGGGCCTGCCGCGTGAGCAAAGGAACGGGCTGAAGGCTCTGCCCATGAGGTCCCGGATCGGGTCCGGGACTGCGGCGCGCGGGGTCGTGATGTCGGGACGCGTGTCGGGACGGATGCCCGACGCTGTCGGGACGGATGCGGGACGGATGCGGGACGGGCCGTTTCAGTGAATGGTGAACTCACCCACCACATTGCGCCAGTCACCCGGACCGATCAGTTTGCGGTGGCAAAAGCGCACCGAATGCAGCGGGCCTTCGATGCTGTCTTGCCAGAATTCGATGAATTTGAACAACTCGGGATAATCCGGGGCAAGGTCGTATTCCTGCCAGATGAAGCTGTTGAGAACATGCCGGAAATCCGGCATCCGGTAGTAAAGTTCCGCCGTCGTCAGGCCGTATCCCCGCAGCATCAGCGCGGTCTCGGCCCCCGGTTCGTCTGCGCGCATTGTCGCCTCCGTAAGTGCCTTCCAAAGATCACTATGCCTGAGTCGCCTTATCTCTTCATGAAAACAATATGTTATCATTGTGTTACTTGATCTTCGTCGGGGTCGGCCAGCCATTGCACCCCATCCCTAGGATAGGCTATACTGGACCCAACAATATCTAGCGATAACCAGAAGGCCGAGCACCCCAGTGACCGACACGCCGGAACCCCCCGAAAACGCTGACGAAATGCCTCAGCGCATGGCCCATGACGGACCATCGGTTTCCATCGCCGACGAGATGAAAACCGCCTATCTAGACTATGCGATGAGCGTGATTGTCAGCCGCGCCATTCCCGACCTGCGCGACGGGTTGAAACCGGTGCACCGGCGCATTCTTTATGCCATGCACGAAACCGGCAACACCCACGACAAACCTTACCGCAAATCCGCCCGCCCGGTCGGCGACGTGATGGGCAAGTACCACCCGCATGGCGACGCGGCGATCTATGATGCGCTGGTCCGGATGGCGCAGGATTTCTCGATGTCGCTGCCGCTGCTCGACGGCCAGGGCAACTTCGGTTCCATGGACGGCGATAACGCCGCCGCCATGCGCTATACCGAAGTGCGGATGGACAAACCCGCCGCATCGCTGCTGGCCGATATCGAGAAGGACACCGTTGATTTTCAAGACAATTATGACGGCAAGGACCGTGAACCAACGGTGCTGCCGGCGCGCTACCCCAACATGCTGGTCAATGGTGCGGGCGGTATCGCCGTCGGCATGGCCACCAATATTCCGCCGCATAATCTGGGCGAGGTGATCGACGCAACCCTGGCGCTGATCGACAATCCCGACATGTCGACCGAAGCGCTGATCGAGATCATTCCCGCCCCGGATTTCCCCACCGGCGGCATCATTCTGGGCCGTTCGGGCGCGCGCAAGGCCTATCTTGAAGGCCGTGGGTCGGTGGTGATCCGCGCCAAGACCCGGATCGAGGAAATCCGCAAGGAACGCTACGCCGTCGTGATCGACGAAATCCCCTATCAGGTCAACAAATCGACCATGATCGAACGCATCGCCGAAGCCGCCCGCGACAAGCGGATCGAGGGCATCGCCCATGTGCAGGACGAATCCGACCGCGTCGGTGTGCGGGTGGTGGTGGAACTGAAGCGCGATGCCACGCCCGAGGTGGTGCTGAACCAGCTTTTCCGCTTCACGCCGATGCAGACCTCGTTCGGGTGCAACATGCTGGCCTTGAACGGCGGTCGGCCCGAGCAACTAACCCTGCGCGATTTTCTGAGCCATTTCATCACCTTCCGCGAAGAAGTTGTCGCCCGCCGAACCGCGTTTGAACTGCGCAAGGCACGCGAACGCAGCCATGTTCTGTGCGGTCTGGCCGTAGCGGTGTCGAATGTCGATGAAGTGGTGCGGACTATTCGCGGGTCGGCGGACGCAGCCGAAGCGCGTGAAAAGCTGATGACCCGGCGCTGGCCTGCGGGCGATATCATCGAATACATCAAGCTGATCGATGATCCGACCCATCCGGTCAATGAGGATGGCACCTATAACCTCAGCGAAATCCAGGCCCGCGCCATTCTGGACCTGCGCCTGCAACGGCTGACCGCGCTTGGCGTCAAGGAAGTCACCGACGAATTGCAGGAACTGGCCACCAAAATCCGCGATTACCTGGAAATTCTCGGGTCGCGTGACCGGATCATGTCGATCATCTCGGACGAGTTGCGCGAAGTGCGCGCCAGTTTCGCCGTCCCCCGCCGTACCGAGATCGTCGACTGGGCCGGCGACATGGAAGACGAAGACCTGATCGAGCGCGAGGATATGGTGGTGACCATCACCTCGGGCGGCTACATCAAGCGCACGCCTCTGGCCGATTTCCGCGCGCAGCGCCGGGGCGGCAAGGGGCTGGCTTCGATGGCCACCAAGGAAGACGATGTGGTGACCACGCTTTTCGTGGCCAACACCCATACCCAGCTTCTGTTTTTCACCACCGACGGCATGGTTTACAAGCTGAAGACCTGGCGCCTGCCATTGGCCGGGCGTTCAGCCCGCGGCAAGGCAATGATCAACATCCTGCCGATCACGCCGGGCACCTCGATTGCCGCGTTGATGCCGGTGGATGCGCCGGAAGCGGAATGGGAAGACCTGCAAATTTTCTTCGCGACCTCGGAAGGCGATGTGCGCCGCAACGCGCTGTCGGATTTCACCAATGTCATGCGCAACGGCAAGATCGCGATGAAATTGCCGGACGGGGTTTTGCTGGTGAATGCGCGCATCTGTGACGCCGATGACGATGTGATGCTGGTGACGGCATTGGGCCGTGCCATCCGTTTCCCGACGACCGAGGTGCGGGTGTTCAAGGGGCGCGATTCGACCGGGGTGCGAGGTATCCGTCTGGCCGCCAGGGACAGGGTCGTGTCAATGTCCGTCATCCGCCATTTCGAGGCCGATCCGGCGGAACGGGCGGCCTATCTCAAACAGCGCCGTCTGATGGCGGGCGTGACCGAGGATGAGGCCGCCGATGAGGACGAAGAAACCGTGGCCGAGGGTCAGTTGAGCCCCGAACGTTACGCGGAAATGTCGGCAGCCGAAGATCTGATCCTGACGATTTCGGCCAAAGGGGCGGGCAAAACCTCTTCCTCGCATGATTACCCGGTGCGCGGACGCGGCGGCCAGGGCGTGATGGCCATGGACAAGAC
>JBATDH010000256.1:0-5378 GCA_049663365.1 Albidovulum sp.
TTCTCGATGTCGCGACCGTGGACGAGGACGCGAGCGAAAGGCCGCACCAGATGCGCCGCCTCTATCTGTAGACGCGCCTGAACGCCGGTGCCGATGACGCCCGCCGTCTCAACCGTCGCGGGTGCCAGGTGGCGGGCGGCGACGGCCCCGGCGGCGGCAGTGCGGATATCGGTCAGATAGCCGTTGTCGAGGAACAGCGCCTGCACCAGCCCGGTCTGGGCCGAAAACAGGATCATCAGCCCGTTCAGGCTGGGCAGGCCGATCTTCGGGTTGTCGAAAAAGCCGGGGCTGACCTTGATCGCGAAGCCGTCGAAACCGGGGATATAGGCGGTTTTCACATCGACCTCGCCATGCGCCTCGTGCAGGTCCATCGACAGGATCGGCGGCATGACGACCCCCCCACGGGCCAGCGCCGCAAAGGCCGCTTCGATCACATCGACCGTGGTCAGGTCAAGCTTCACCACCGCGCGCAATTCGGCCTCGGTCACGATCTGGATATCATGCGCCATAGCGTCGGCCCTTCACCTTGAGGTCGCCTAGCGTGACATCCTCGCCCGCCATGATCCGCGTGAAAAGCCCCATGTCGAGGTTGCGGCCAGTGACGATGGTGCCCGTGGTCCCGTCCGCCGTCACCTTGCCCGACAGGACAGCGGCAAGGCCCACGACCGAAGCGCCTTCGGCCACGATCCGGTCCTCGAAAAAAAGCACCTGCATGGCGTGGCGGATCTCATCTTCCGTTACCAGAACGGTCGCGTCCAGATGGTCGCGACAGAGCGGGAAGGACAGGCGATTGTCCAGCCCGATGCCGCCACCCAGACTGTCGGCAAGCGAGGCGTATTCCGGCACTTCGACCGGATGCCCGGCCAGGATCGAGGCGTGCATCGCCGCGCCCCGGTCCATCGTGATGCCGATGACGCGGATCGCGGGGTTGATGGCCTTGGCGGCGACAGATACCCCTGCTGCAAGGCCGCCACCCGACAGCGGCACGAGAAGCGTCGTCAGATCAGGCCGCGCCGCAAGCATCTCAAGCCCGATGGTGCCCTGTCCGGCGATCACCTTCGGATCGTCGAAGGGCGAGATTTCGACCAGTCCCTCGGCGTCGCAAAGCCGCTGGCTTTCATACATCGCCTCATCCTGGCTGGTGCCGATGATGCGGACCTCGGCCCCCAGCGCGCGGATGCCGTCGACCTTGGCCTGCGGGACCAGCCTCGACATGCAGATCACCGCCTTCAGCCCGCGTCTGGCGGCGGCATAGGCGACGCCGCGCCCATGATTGCCGGTCGAACAGCAGGTCACGCCGCCCGTACCCTCAGGCAAGGACATCACCGCATTCACCGCGCCGCGCAGTTTGAACGCGCCGACCGGCTGCATGTTTTCAAGCTTCAGCAAGAAGTCGTGCCCTGATGCCTTTGTCATGAAAGGTGAGGGAACGAGCGGGGTCGCATCGGCGACACCGCGAATGACTTGCCCCGCCATGAGAATATCGGCAAGCGAGAGGTTCATCTCAATGCGCTTCATTCACCGCCGACAGGAACTGCTTGGTCCGGTCGCGCTGCGGGTTGCCGAACAGCTCTGACGGAGGCCCCTGTTCCTCGATCTTGCCAGCGAAGAAAAAGCAGACACGGTCGGAAATGTCGCGGGCAAAGCCCATCTGGTGAGTGACCATCAGCATCGTCAGATTGTGCTCGGACACCAGCTTGCGGATGACATTGGTCACTTCGCCGATCACTTCGGGGTCAAGCGCCGATGTGACTTCGTCGAACAGCATCACCTTGGGCCGCATCGCCAGCGCGCGGGCAATTGCCACCCGCTGCTGCTGGCCGCCGGAAAGACGCGAAGGGTGCTGGTCCTTCTTGTCGATCATGCCGACCAGCGTCAGCAACTCCTCCGACCGCTCGCGTGCTTCTTTGCGTGAAAGGCCCAGAACCTGCACCGGCCCCTCCATGCAATTTTGCAAGGCGGTCATGTGGGGGAACAGATTGAAATGCTGAAAACACATGCCGATCGAGGAACGCATCTTTCGCAAATGCCGCTCGTCTGCCGGGACCAGCACGCCGCCCCTTTCCATATGGGTCAACGGCTGCCCGTCGACATAGATCACCCCGTCGTTGATCGTCTCCAGCGTCATCAGCATCCGCAGCACGGTGGTCTTGCCCGATCCCGAAGGGCCGATGACCGAAACCATTTCGCCCGCCGTGACATCAAGGTTCAAATGGTCCAGAACCACCAGCGTGCCATAGCTTTTGGTGACGTTCATGAACCGGACCATCGGGCGGTCGCCCTCGGGCAGTTCCAGCGGATAGGCAGACATGTCCATGGCTCAATTCAGTCCCAGTTTGCGCCGCACCCACCCCTCGAACAGCCGTACAAGGCCGGCAGTGGGAAGTGAGACGGCAAGGAAGATCACGCCAACCATCGTGTAAGGCTCAAGAAATCGGTAATTCTCGGCCCCGATCGCGTTGGCGGTGTGCATAAGTTCGGCCACCCCGATGACCGACAGCATCGGCGTGTCCTTGAGGATGCCGACCAGATAATTGCCCATCCCGGCAATCGAGGGCGGCAGGGCTTGCGGGATGATGATGCGCAAATAGGTATTGCGGGTCGACATGTTGATTGCGCGGCACGCCTCCCACTGGCCGCGCGGAACCGCTTCGATTCCGGCGCGGTAGACTTCGGACAGATAGGCCGAATAGTGCAGGCCGATGGCGATCATGCCCGATGTCCAGGGCGACAGGCGGATGCCGAACTGCGGACCGACATAGAAGACGAAGAAAATCTGCAACACCAGCGGGGTGGAACGGATGAACTCGACGAACTCGCGCGTCGGTATGGTCACGACCTTCCAGCCCGTGCGCTGCGCCAAGGCCAGAACCAGCCCCAGAACCAGGGCAATGGCATAGCCCGCACCCGCCGCGATCAGCGTGTTGACCGTAGCCCACATGAGCCGCGGCAAAATTTCCCAGGTGAAGTCCCAGCGCCAGTCGAATCTCATATGCGACCGAGCTTTCTGGCCACGACCCGCTCCATCCAGCGCATGAACGGGGTAATCCCGAACCGCGCAAGGAGATAGTAGACGATCAGCGCGATGCCAAAGGATTGCGCCGACAGGAAGGTCGAGGCGTTTATCTGCTTGGCCTGAAACATCAGATCGGCGACCGAGATCAACGCGACCAGCGCGGTGCCCTTCAAAAGCTCGATCAGAAGGTTGCCCCAGGGTGGCAGCATCAGCCCCAGCGCCTGCGGCAGGATGATCCGCCGCATCCGCCGGGCGGGCGACATCGACAGGGCATAGGCGGCCTCCCACTGGCCCTTGGGCACCGCCTGAATGGCACCGCGCACCAGTTCGGCCCCATAGGCTCCGACGTTCAGCCCGACCGAAATGAAACCGGCGGCGAATTTGGGCAAGGTGATCCCGAACAAGGGCAGCACGAAGAAAATCCAGTAAAGCTGCACCAGCAGCGAGGTGCCGCGGAATATCTCGATATAGAAGATTGCAGTGCCGCGGATCAGCCGGTTACGCGACATCTTGCTCAGCCCGGCGATCAGCGCCGCGACAATGGCGATGGCCGTCGCAAGCCCGAATTGCGCCACGGTGACGAACGTGCCGCTGGCAATCCGCGCGCCATAGGTTTGAAGAAATTCCCAGATCGGCATCCGCCGCCCCCCGGTCGGACAAGCGGGGGGCGGATGACCCGCCCCCCGGATTTGTCATTGGCCGCCGATCAGCGGTTGGCGCAGACCCATTCCGTGGTCTTGTCACCCGGCAGCGAGCCTTCGCCGTAACCGTATTCCGCAACTGCCGCCATCATCTCGGGTGTGCCGAGATAGTCTTTTTGTGCCGCATTGAACGCATCGACAAAGTCCTGGTCATCCTTGTGAAAGCCGATACCGGCCCAGTTCATCGAATCCTCGGGAAGCGCGTTCGGGTCGGTCACGTCCACCGCGCCGCCGGAACTGTCGGCAAGCTGCTTCATGGTGAAATACGTCCCCGCCCCGGCATCGGCGCGGCCGGCCTTGACGGCGGCCAGTATCTCGGTCGGGCCAGGCACCTGCATGATGTCGCCTTCCGCAACGCCCGCAGCTTTTGCCGCCTCGATGTTGGAATAACCCGCACCCGTCACCATCACCGCACCATTGGCCTTGATGTCGTCATAGGTGTTCAGCCCTTTCGGATTGCCGGGGGCGACGATGAACGCATCCCCGATCCGCGCCATCGGGTCGGAAAAGGCGATGTTCTCGCAGCGCGACGCCAGAATGTTCATGCCGCCGGTGATGATGTCGAAACGACCCGCCTGCAAGCCGGGGATCAGCCCGCCCCAGTCGGTCTGCACCGGCTCGATATTGGTGTAGCCCATCGCCTTGAGCACGCCGAGCGCCTCGACGTTGACGAAGCCCTTGGGGCTGCCGTCCTCGGCCGGATAGGCGAAGGGTATCTCGTTGGCAAAGCCGATGCGAATGGGTTCACCCGCTGCGATACGGTCGGTCAAAGGACCGGCCAGAGCGGCCATTGCGGACGCGCCCAGCGCGATCCCGGCCAGAATGGACACCGTCAGTTTTGATCTTTTCATGGTCTTCTCCCGCTATTGATTTCTTCGAGTTCAGTGTCGAAGCCTCGTGATGTTGGACACATCATTGTTCAATTGCACTTTGAGTCAAGGAATATGTCGCAATTGTAGCCGCAATACGCGTAATAATCTTGCCAACGAATGCCTTCACTCATAATGTTGTGCACAAATAGGCATCTGGTAGGGATCACCCATGGGACAGGAAAACGCCGCCTTCAGCGCAGCGGAATATGCGCGGCGCATCGCAAAGACCCGCGCAGCAATGCAAAAGGCGGGGATCGAGGTGCTGTTTGTCACCGATCCGTCGAATCAGGCCTGGCTCACAGGTTACGACGGCTGGTCTTTCTACGTGCATCAGGGCGTAATCCTGACGCTGGACGGCGACCCGCACTGGTGGGGCCGCTACATGGACAGCCTTGGCGCACTGCGCACCTGCTGGATCGGCACACCGACGATCCATGGTTATGCCGACCATTTCGTGCAGTCGACCGTCCGTCATCCGATGCAGGACCTGGCCCGGATCATCCGCGAGATGGGCCATGCCAAGGCGCGGATCGGCGTCGAGATGGAGAATTACTATTACTCGGCCAAGGCCCATGCCGTTTTCACCGCCGAGCTGCCCGACGCCAAATTCGTCGATGCGACCGCGCTGGTGAACTGGCAGCGGCTGGTGAAATCGGATGACGAGATCGGGTTCATCCGCAAGGCCGCGAAAATATCCGAAAAGGTGGTACGGACCGCCATCGACAAGGCCCGGCCGGGGCTTCGCAAGAATGATCTGGTGGCCGAGATCTACCATGCCGCGATCACCGG
>JBATDH010000257.1:0-3342 GCA_049663365.1 Albidovulum sp.
TTCCTCGCTGGCGGCGCTGGTGTCTGCCGGTTTGGCCGCCGTTTGGGCCGGTTTTCTCGGCTATGGGGGGCTGGTCGCCCTGATCGTGGTCCTGGCGACACTGGTTTATTACAAACACCTGCCCAACATCGATCGCATCCGCGCAGGGACGGAACCGAAGATCGGCAGGAAGTAAGGGATGATCCAAGTCGCGTCGGTTTAACGGCTGGCCATTCTTTCGACTGCTTCCGCTGTGCGCTTGGTGTTTTGATATATACCCAAACCCAGATACATGAAGCCCCCGACAAGGATCAGATATACCGCCCCACCGATCAGCACGAACAGACCCACCAAGGGGCCGCCGCCGCCCATCTGACTGCCCATCTCACCACCCATCCGGCCACCGACACTGACGGCTACGGCTGCGACAATGACAAAAATGGCGCCCAGAACGACGATGATGTTGATAACTTTTTCCAGTGACTTGATAAAGAAATCACGCATGTTTTCCGACCCCTTCAATTGGTGTTCACATCCTGAAATCGAATGCGCGCCTATTGAATCCCGGAAGGCGTAGCGCCGTCAATAACTGTACTCACCATAAATCCGGGTCAGATCACCGTTCCAATCGCCGTGATACTTGTCGAGCAACTCATCCGCAGGGGTCATGCCGCTGGCGATGCTTTCCTGCAAGGTGTTGAGAAAATGGGTCTCGTCCGGCACCAGCCCGCCTGCCCCCGGACGGGCGCGGGCCTTCAGGCCAGCCTCGGCGATCGCCACCAGTTCGCGCGCCAGATCATGCATCTTCACTCCGCCGAATTCGGCTTGCAACCCGTCAACGCTGGCCGCCACACGCAACCCTTCGCGGGTCTCGGTATCCCAGCCCTTGGCCAAATCCCAGGCCGCATCCAAAGCACCTTGATCATAGATCAACCCGACCCAAAAGGCGGGCAAGGCACAAAGCCTGCGCCACGGCCCCCCGTCAGCCCCGCGCATTTCGATGTATTTCTTCACCCGCGCCTCGGGGAAAACCGTGGTCATGTGATCGGCCCAATCCGACAGCGTGGGCTTTTCGCCGGGCAACGCGGGCAATTCGCCCTTCAGGAAATCGCGGAAGGACTGGCCTAAAGCATTGATATATTTGCCGTCGCGGTAGACGAAATACATCGGCACATCCAACACATAATCGACATAGCGCTGAAACCCCATGCCCTCTTCAAAGAAGAACGGCAGCGTGCCGGTGCGCGCCGGATCTAGATCGCGCCAGATCCGCGACCGCCAGGATTTATGGCCGTTGGGCTTGCCCTCGAAAAACGGCGAATTGGCAAACAGCGCCGTGGCCACCGGTTGCAGCGCCAGCGCCACGCGCATCTTCTGCACCATATCCGCCTCGGACGCGAAATCGAGATTGACCTGCACCGTACAGGTGCGCCGCATCATCTGGGTGCCGTGGGTGCCGACGGTCTGCATATAGGCATCCATCAGCTTGTAACGCCCCTTGGGCATCAGCGGCATGTCGTCATGGGTCCAGATCGGGGCCGCCCCGAGACCGATGAATCGGACACCGATTTCATCGGCGATGGCCTTGACCTCGGCCAGATGGGTGTTCACCTCGTCACAGGTCTGATGCACCGTTTCCAAAGGCGCGCCGGAAAGTTCAAACTGCCCGCCGGGTTCAAGGCTGATATTGGCACCATCCTTGGTCAGGCCAATGATGTTGCCCTGTTCGGACACCGGTGCCCAGCCGAAACGGTCGCGCATCCCTTCCAGCATCGCCTTGATCGACCGCGGGCCGTCATAGGGCAACGGGCGCAGCGTGTCCTTGCAATAGCCGAACTTCTCGTGCTCGGTGCCGATGCGCCAGTCGTCCTTGGGTTTGCAACCAGAAGCCATGTATTCGGCAAGCTGGTCGAAATTCTCGATCGGTCCGCCGCCGGACTGGGGAATAGACATGATGGGCCTCGATCTTGATGGGCAGTTTTGAAGGGTTAGACCTGCGGCGATGCAACGGCCAAGTCAAGACCACCCACACCGGAATTTCGTCGCAGGGTCATGACAATTCGTGATTGAGCAGATTGTTTTTTTGCAGCGGTCGTTTTCTTTGCCAAAGCGGCAGCGTCGTTACGCCACGATCCAGCGCCGCCGCCACGGTTGCCATGTCGATCCCCGGCAAGGCAGCAAAAGCGTCAAAGAGCTTTTCGGCACCCGATGCGGTTGTCGGAATAAGCAGAACTTCACCTGCAATTGTCTTCAACCGCCATTGGCGCGAGCTGTGCAATTGGGTCAGACGCAATTCAACAAGGTCGTTCAGGGCAATGAAGCCACCGAAAGTCGGGCCGAAATAGCCCAGTTGTCCTTCATCCGTCTCAACCACGCCAGGCGCGGAAATCGCCTTGGAAAACCGCATTCGTCGATAGGAAGTAGTTGCCCACCCCAATGCCACCACAACCATCAATATCCCGATAGGTACCAATAGCCAGCCGCCAAGGAACAGCAGCCAAAGACCGGCCATGGCAAGCCCGCCCGCCGCGCCCATTTCGCGCCAGCGCGCGAAGGATGCGACAATTTCGGGCCGGATCAGGCTCATCTCCAATCTCCCAAAGCGGCCTGCCAAAGCGTGATTGCAGCGGCGGCAGCCGTATCCGCGCGCAATATCCTTGGCCCCAGAGAGACGGGAACCACATACGGCAAGGCCCGCAACCGCACCCTTTCGGCATCTGAAAACCCGCCCTCCGGGCCGATCAGGATCGCCCAGGGGCCGGAAGATTCATTGGCAAGCGTCACAGCGGCACCAACAAGGTTTTCATCAGCCCAGAGTATTTTCCGATTGACGTCCCAATCGGTTAGCAATCGGGTCAGCGCAATCAGGCCATAAACCTCGGGCACAAAGGTTGCGCCGCATTGCTCGGCCGCCTCCAGCGCATGTGCTTGCAGCCGATCTTGCCGGATACGTTCGGAATTGGTGAAGTCGGTCTGTACCGGAATGATCCGGGCGACCCCCAATTCCACGGCCTTTTCGACGATGAAATCTGTCCGCGCCTTCTTGACCGGGGCGAAAAGCAGCCACAGATCGGGTGGCATCACCTGCAATCCGGATTGTTCCAGACATGTCAGGGAACCCTTGCGTTTGCCCGCCTCTGTCACCTCGGCCCGCCATTCGCCTTCGCGGCCATTGAACACCAGCAGAGGCGAACCGGCCCCTTGCCGCATCACACCGAAAAGATAGTGGGCCTGCGCCTCGGTCAGCGGAACCGATTGCCCCACGCCCAAGGGGTGGTCTACATGTAATCTGATCTTTGCCTGAGCCATGAGGCCGAACTTATGAGCCCCACCGACCAAATGCCAGAGCCTGCGGGCAAGGTT
>JBATDH010000258.1:0-5144 GCA_049663365.1 Albidovulum sp.
GGCCCAGATGTCGGCCTCGTCGACCGGGGCCTTTTGGGTGTCGAAGGGCAGCGCCAGATGCACCGCCCCCGGACGTCCGGTGGTCATCGCCCGGAACGCCTTGCGGATCATCGCAGGCAGCGCCGCCGCCTGATCAAGCGAGGCGTTCCATTTGGTCAGAGGCCCGAACAGCGCCACCTGATCCAGTTCGGTCAGCGGATAGCGTCCGCGCGAGGTGGTTGATACATCGCTTGTGATGGCCAGAACCGGCACCGAGCTTTCATTGGCCTCGACCACACCGGGCAGGATATAGGTCGCGCCGCCGCCGGATGGCCCTTCGCAGATGCCCGGCCTGCCGGTCACGCGCGCATAACCGTCGGCCATGTAACCCGCATGGCGTTCGTCGCGCGTCAGGATATGGCGGATGCCGGGGTTCATTCGGGCCATGGCATCGTAAAAGGGCAACGTCGTATCGCCGCAAAGCCCGAAGATGTGGCGGACCTCATAGGCCTGCAACATGCGCACCAGCGCCTCGGCTCCGGTCAGGTGATTGGGGACACTCATCGGGGGTAGATTCCTTGCGGCGGGCAACGATGCATGTTGCTGGCGACCGGACCTATGTGTCAAGCTTTGGCAGCGCATTGATTTGAAACGGGGATCGGAATGATCGCGACAGGTGGCAAGGCGGTTTACGGGGCGTCGGTGGGCATCCTGATGCTGGAGGCGCAGTTTCCCCGCATCCTTGGCGATATGGGCAATGCGCTGACCTGGCCGTTTCCGGTGCACTACCGGGTGGTGCGCGGGGCCTCGCCCGACAGGGTCGTCCGGCAGGGAGCGCCGGGGTTGCTGGCCGATTTCATCGCGACGGCGCAGGGACTGGTCGCCGACGGGGCCGACGGGATCACCACCAATTGCGGGTTCCTGTCGCTGTTTCAGGCCGAACTGGCGGCGGCGGTGGGGGTGCCGGTCGCGGCCTCGTCATTGATGCAGGTGGCAATGGTCAACCGGATATTGCCGCCGGGCAAGCGGGCGGGAATATTGACCATCTCGGCCTCCAGCCTGACGGCGGCGCATTTGGAAAAGGCGGGTGTGCCGGACGGTACGCCCGTTGGGACGACCGAGGGTGGGGCGGAATTCACCCGTGTGATCCTTGGCGACGAACTCAGCCTCGACATCGAGGCGGCGCGAGCGGACAATGTGGAGGCCGCCATGCGGCTGAAAGAGATGAATCCCGATCTTGGGGCGATCGTGCTGGAATGCACCAATATGATCCCCTATGCGGCCGATATCCGGGCGGCTGTCGGGATACCGGTATTTTCAATGGAAAGCTTTGTGTCATGGTTCCAGTCGGGCCTGTGTCCGCGCCGGTTTTGAGCGGGCGGCATTGGGAAAGGGCGAAATCGGGTTCATGATTTGCTTGGCCGGCTGCACAAACCCACAGTTGCCCGCATGGGGGAGGGTCGGGCGCGATCCGAACTAGCCGCAAGGACCAAGGCTGCAATGTCTTTCCGACATCTTCACCAATCCGCGCCACTTTTCGGTTTTATAGCGGCGTGTCAGAGATTTGCCTCATCGTTTGACCACCTGCGGCAGGCGCATGGCGGGGGGGGTGTTGCGGCTGCGCTCGGACGTGACCTTGCCGTCGATGATGGTCATGCCGATGCCGGGGAGGTTGCCGAGGCGCACCGAGTCCAGCAGGGATTTTCCCGGCGCGTGCTGGGCCTGATCCATCAGCACGAAATCGGCCGCATAGCCTGTTTCGATCAATCCGGTGTCCAGGTTGCGCTGGCGCGCGGTGTTGCCGGTGGCAAAGCAAAAGACGACTTCTGCCGGCACGTTGCCGAAGGCCGAGAGCATCGCCACCATGCGCAAGATACCCAAGGGCTGCACCCCCGAACCGGCGGGACCGTCGGTGCCGAGGATGATCTGGTCGAGCTTTTTCAACTCGCGCGCCGTGTTCAGCGTCAGCACGGCGGCGCGTTCATTGCCGTTATGGACGATCTCCAGCCCTTTGGAGCAACTCTCGCAAAGACAGACAATCTGATCATCGGGCAGCGCCGAGTGGCCGCCATTGATATGGCCGACGACATCGGCCCCGGTTTCCAGCACCATATCGGCGTCGATCAGCCCCGAGCCGGGGATCGAGGGGCCACCGGTATGGATGGTGCTTTGAATGCCGTATTTGCGCGCCCAATCGACCATCTGGCGCGCGGTCTTGCCGTCCTTGACGGAACCCAGTCCGACCTCGCCCAGAAGTTTCACGCCCGCATCGGCGAGATCCTTGAAATCCTGCTCGACCATGCCGTGTTCGATCACAGGGGCACCGGCATGGACCTTGACGCCCGAGGGGCGGAAGTTTTCGTACCAGCGCTGGGACGCTATCGCCATGGCCTTTAGTCCGATGATGTCCTTGGGGCGGCCGGGCATATGCACCTCGCCCGCCGAAATCAGCGTGGTAACACCGCCGTGGAGTGTGCTGTCGATCCAGTGAAGCTGTTGCTGGCGCGGGGTATAGTCGCCGACGACCGGGTGGACATGGCTGTCGATCAGGCCGGGGGCGAGAGTGACGCCATTAGCGTCAATCTCGGTCGTGGCATGGTCGGTGTCGAGGTCTTTGGTCTGACCCCAAGCGGAAATCTTGCCGTCGATGGCGATCATGCAATCGCCATCGAGAACGGGCGCTTCGATCTTGCCCGACAGGATCATGCCGATATTGCGGATGACAAGTTTTTGTGGTGACGCGTCCATTTTGGCCTCATCAGACGGAATGAAATTTCATTGGTAGGCTAACACGGAAACGGGGTCGATCAATGCGCAAATCGTTTGCGAAGGGGGCGCGGGCGTCCCTATAGTCCGGGGGAGCGGCGCGGCGGAAGGTGACAGGGTTGTGAGCGATGAATCGGGCAAGACCGCACCAGATGCGTACCGGCTGGAAGATCAGGTGGGCTTTGTCCTGCGGCTGGCCACCCAGCGCCATGCGGCAATCTTTCAGACACATTCGCTGATGAAGCTGACGCCCACGCAGTTTTCCGCGCTGATCCGCATTGCCGAGGTTGGAACCTGTTCGCAAAACCATCTGGGGCGGTTGACGGCGATGGATGTGGCCACGATCAAGGGGGTGATCGACCGGCTGCGCGAAAAGGCTCTGGTGACGCTCAGGCGCGATCCGGGGGACAAGCGCCGCACGGTGATTGCGTTGACACCGGCGGCCGAGGCGATGATCGGGCAATTGCAGGATGTTGGCCGCACGATCACCGAAGCAACGCTGGAGCCGTTGACGGCAAAGGAACGAGACAGATTATTGAAATTGCTGGGAAAGATAGTCTGAGACGAACGCCCTTTCCATGCTAACCTGGGCAGGATTTTCCAGAAACAGGGCAGAGCGAAAACCGATGACAACCGAATCCACCATTCGATCTGCGGTCGAGGCCTATGATCGCGGCGACTTTGAAACCGTTTCGTCACTGTTGAGCGATACGGTCTGCTACACCATCAATGCCCATCCTGATCACGGCCCCTACCGGGCCGACTGCCACAGCAAGGCCGCGTTTTTCGACGCGGTCGGGCCGATCCTGTCTGACTGGCGGATGGACAGCTACAAAATCACCGATCTTGTCACCAGCGGTAGCCGTGGCGCTGCCCGCATCGCCGTCGCGGCGACCAGCAACCATACCGGCAGGACGCTTCAAAGCGGTCTGGCGCTGTTCTTCACGGTTGAGGGCGGGCTCATCACCGCCATCCGCGAATATCACGACACTGCCGCTGTCGCGACGGCCCGCGCCGGTGCTTGAATGCCGTATCCGATTGACATTGCCACGACCGTCGGCGGCAAAAGAATTTGACAAAGCGTCGGGCAAGATTAGCATTTGTGTACGAATGAAATTCACCGGTGCTGCGGGGCGGCACGAGGATGGCAGGTTTGGGGTATTTCGCACCAACTTCCCTTGACGATGCGCTGGCCATGGCGGCGTCCGGCGACGCCACGATTGTGGCGGGGGGCACCGATTTTTTCCCGGCTTTGGGCCGGGGGGTGGTGCGCGGCGACCTGCTTGACCTGACGCGGATTGTGGAACTGCGGGGCATTGCGCGGACCAGGGCAGGCTGGCGCATAGGTGGCGCGACAACCTGGCACGACGTGATTGCAGCCTCGCTGCCACCCGCCTTTGATGCCCTGAAACTGGCGGCCCGCGAAGTGGGCTCGGTGCAAATACAGAACGCGGGCACGGTGGCGGGCAATATTTGCAATGCCTCGCCCGCCGCTGACGGGGTGCCGCCGTTGCTGGCGCTGGAGGCAGCGGTGGAAATCGCCTCGGTTTCGGGGATCCGGACGGTGCCGCTGGCGCGGTTCATCACCGGGGTGCGGAAGGTCGATCTGGCCCCCGGCGAAATTGTCACCGCCCTTCATATCCCCGAGGTTTCGGGGGATGCGCGGGGCCATTTTGCCAAGCTGGGCAGTCGCCGTTATCTGGTGATCTCGATCGCCATGGTGGCGGTGGTGATCCGGCTGGAGGCCGGGGTGATCGCCGAGGCGCGGGTGGCGGTGGGGGCCGCATCACCGGTGGCCACACGGTTGCCCGCACTGGAAAAAGCCTTGTGCGGCGTTGAACCTGTAGATGTGCAGATGCCGGGTTTCGTTAAAGCATCGCATCTTGTCCCGCTGCGGCCGATTGACGATGTGCGCGGCAGCGCGGCCTATCGGAGGGAGGCGGTGGCGGAACTCTGCCAGCGGGTGGTGATGGCGGCGGCAAAGGCAAAGGCTGAGGCGCATGGATAGTTTTACGGCACCGGCGACCGAATTCGTGCTGAACGGTGTGGCGGTCAGCATCCACCCTCACCCCGGCGAGAGGCTGTCACAGGCGCTGCGCGAACGGTTGGGCGCGCGCGATGTCAAGATCGGCTGCGATGCCGGTGATTGTGGGGCCTGCACGGTGTTGGTCGATGGCGCGCCGGTTTGTGCCTGTCTCATGCCCGCCCAGCAGGTGGCGGGACGCAGGGTTGAAACCGCGCGTGGGTTGACGGCTGACGATCCGGTGGGGCAGCGGCTGGTCGCGCGTTTTCAGGACACAGGGGCCGCGCAATGCGGTATCTGCACACCGGGGATGGTGGCGTCCGCCGTGGCGCTTTTGCGGGCCAATGCCAACCCGGACGAAGCCGCGGTTCAGGAC
>JBATDH010000259.1:0-5102 GCA_049663365.1 Albidovulum sp.
CTTCATGTCGGGCCAACTGCCGTCTCGCACCCGCGTCTACGATAACGCGGCCGAGTTTCAGTCAGACATCCCCTGTTTCACACACCACCTGCGCCGCGCAGGCTACGAATGCACCCTCTCGGGCAAAATGCACTTTGTCGGCCCCGACCAGATGCACGGGTTCGAAGAACGCCTGACCACCGACATTTACCCCGCCGATTTCGGCTGGACCCCCGATTACCGCAAGCCCGGCGAGCGGATCGACTGGTGGTATCACAATCTCGGCTCGGTCACTGGCGCGGGTGTGGCGGAAATTTCCAACCAGATGGAATATGACGACGATGTCGCCCATCACGCGGTGCAGAAGATTTACGATCTGTCGCGCGGGGCCGATGCCCGTCCCTGGTGCCTGACGGTCAGCTTCACCCATCCGCATGATCCCTATGTCGCGCGCCGCAAGTACTGGGACCTCTATGAGGATTGTCCGCATCTGGCCGCCCCCGCCGCCATTGCCTTTGACGATCAGGATGCCCATTCCAAACGGCTGATGGAGGCCTGCGACTTTCGCGCCTTTGACATCAGCGATGACCAGATCGCCCGCGCCCGGCGCGGCTATTTTGCCAATATCTCTTATATCGACGACAAGATCGGGGAAATCCTCGCCACGCTGGAGGCGACCCGGCAAGAGGCGATCATCGTCTTCACCTCGGATCATGGCGACATGCAGGGCGAACGCGGGCTGTGGTTCAAGATGAACTTTTTCGAAGGCTCGGCACGGGTGCCGCTGATGGTTTCCGCGCCTGGACTGACGGCAGGGCGGATAGATGCTCCGGTATCGACGCTGGATGTAACGCCGACGCTGGCCGATCTGGCGGGCGTGTCGCTGGCCGACGTGTTGCCCTGGACCGATGGCGAAAGCCTGCTGCCGCTGACCAATGGCACCCCACGCACCGCACCGGTCGCCATCGAATATGCCGCCGAAGGATCAATTGCGCCGCTGGTCTGCCTGCGCGACGGACGGTGGAAATACATCCGCTGTGCGGCTGATCCCGACCTGCTGTTCGATCTGGAAAATGACCCCGGCGAAACCCGCAACCTTGCCGAGGATCCCGCCCATGCGGACACGCTCGCGCGCTTGCGGGCCAAGGCCGTGGCACGCTGGGATCTGGACCGTTTCGACGCAGATGTACGCCAAAGCCAGGCCCGCCGCTGGGTGGTCTATGAGGCGCTGCGCAATGGCAACTATTACCCTTGGGATTATCAGCCGCTGCGGCTGGCGTCCGAGCGGTACATGAGAAACCACATGGATCTGAATGTTCTGGAAGAGAATAAACGCTTTCCGCGTGGTGAATAGGCGGTGTTATGCCCGATTTGATTCTGGACAAAGCCCGATGCCCAACGTCATGATTTGCTGAGACGGAAGCAAAACGAAAGGCCAAAAGCATGATGGATATCTCTCCGGCCACCGTCGTTCAGGTGGTCTTTCTGGCGCGCGAGGGGGCGATGGCCCATGCGCAACTGCAAGAATTCATCGCCGGTCTCAATGACGACGAAAAGGCCGAACTGACCGCTATCGCCTGGGTCGGGCGTGGAAGTTTCGAAGCCGAGGAATTTGCCGATGCCGTGGCCACCGCCCGCGCCGAAGCCACGACACCGACCGAAGATTATCTGATGGGAATGCCGCATCTGGCCGAGAACCTGGAATCCGGGCTCGACCTGCTTGGCGTCGACGTTTCCAGCGAAGAGGAAGATCTGCTCTGACCCTTGCAAAGCCGGTGGGCGCACCCAAATACATTCGCGTACCGGAATATGAGATGGACATGGCCGAGAACCTGAAACTGACATGCATCACATGCGGGCAGACCAACCGGGTGCCTGCGTCGAGGGTGCTCGACGCTCCGAAATGCGCCGTCTGTGGCGCCGCGCTTGTCACCGGCAGCGTGGCCGAACTGGACGCCGCCGCGCATGACCGGACGACGCGCGGTGATGATCTGCCGATCATCGTCGATTACTGGGCACCCTGGTGCGGTCCCTGCCGGATGATGGCCCCGGAGTTTTCGAAGGCCGCATCAGCCATGACGGGGCGCGTGCGCTTTGCCAAGATCAACACGCAGGATTTCCCCGCCATATCCCAGCAACTCGGTATCCGCGGCATTCCGCTCCTGATCCTCTGGCACCAAGGGCGCGAAATTGCCCGCCTTTCCGGTGCGCGACCGGCAGCGGAAATCGAGGCCTTTGTCCGCTCCCACACGGCACCCCAGGCGCGAAACTGACCCCGGACTATCGCGGCGAACGCCGCTTTAGCGCCCTTTCCAGACCGGGTCGCGTTTCTCGGCAAAGGCCCGCGCGCCTTCGAGTTGATCGTCGGAGGAATAAAGCCGGTCGACCGTCACCAACTGGCGTTTGGTGATGCGGTTCAGCGCATCCTGAAACCGCATGTCCTCGGCTTCGCGCACCACTTCCTTGATCGCCGCATAGACCAGCGGCGGGCCGCTTTCCAACAGCCGCGCGAGATCCCAGGCTTTGGCCAGAAGGTCTGCCGGGGCGGTGATTTCCTTCAGCAACCCCCAGCGCAGCGCCTCTTCGGCGTCAAACCAGCGTCCGGTCAGCAACAGGTCCATCGCCGCATGATAGGGGATGCGCTTGGGCAATTTGATCGACGCCGCATCGGCGACGGTGCCCGACCGGATTTCAGGAAGCGCGAAAGTGGCATTGTCGGAGGCCAGCAACAGATCGCAGGACAGCGCCAGTTCCAGCCCGCCGCCGCAGCAGATGCCGTTGATGGCGGCAATGACCGGCTTGTTGAGATTAGGGAGTTCCTGCAAACCGCCAAAGCCCCCCACCCCGTAATCGCCATCGACCGCATCGCCACCTGCCGCCGCCTTCAGATCCCAACCGGGGCAAAAGAATTTATCGCCCTCGGCGCGCAGAATGCAGACCCGCAGGCTGTCATCGTCGCGAAAATCGCGAAACATCAGCCCCATGATGCGGCTGGTGACAAGATCGATCGCATTGGCCTTAGGCCGGTCAAGCGTCACCTCGAGAATCGCCCCTTCGCGGCGGGTGCGGATCGGCCCCTCTGTCAGCATCTTCATCATCACGTCTCCACCTTTCTGATCAATGCGTCGACGGCCACAGCGCCCTTTTGGCGGACCATCAGCGGGTTGATTTCGATTTCTTCGATCGCGGGGGTGTCGGCTATCAACAAGGCCAGCGCTGCGGCAACCCTGACGACCGCGTCAACGTCGGCCTTGGCGCGGCCCCGATACCCGTCGAGCAGCGGCCAGAGCCGCAGGCGTTGCAGGCCGCCGCGAATTTCCTGATCGGTAACGGGCAGGATCAGGGTGACCGTATCGGCCAGAAGTTCCGCCGTCACCCCGCCTATCCCCAATGTCAGGCTGATGCCGTAAACCGGATCGCGGCGCAAACCGACGATCAGTTCGGCAACGGCTCCGGTCACCATCTCTTCGACCAGATACCCGGTGGCACCCCTCATATCGGCCTGTCCGACAAGATCATCGAGCCCGAGCCGCACCGCCCCCGCCTCGCTTTTATGGGCAAAACCCAGACCTTTGAGCACCAGCGGTGCCTGCAATTGACCCGCCAGTCCCGACGCTTCGACGATGGTCGTGGCGGCCACGCCTTTGGGAACAGCGACCCCGGCATCGGCCAGCAGGAATTTGGCGTCCGACTCGTCCAGAAGCCGGGCGTTATCAGTGGCCATGGGGGCAAACGGTCGCCAACCGGGTTGCCCGGCAGGCGTCATCGCCGCCCGTAGCGCCCCCAGAGCGGTTTCGAGCCCCATCAACGGAACGGTCCCCCCGGCCATCATGGAACGGGCCAGATCCTCGTCGAAGTTTTCCGCCAGCGACGCCACCGGAAAGGCGGGTTTGCCCGTCGACCGGCCCGCCGCGACAATGGCGTCGAGTGCCGGCTGGAACGATGACGGATCGCAATGATCGGGCCTTGGCGGGTCGATGACAAACATCCCCGCATCATAGCCTGCCAGCATGGTGGCAAACACATCCGTCGTACGCGGTCCGTCGCCCCAGATGAAGGTATGGTAATCGAGCGGATTGGCAATGGTGACGATGGGGCCCAGTATCTCGCCCAGACGCTGGCGCTGCGCCGGTGTCGGGGCCGCGAAATCCAGGCCAAAAGGTGCCGCCAGATCGGCCACCAGCCCGGCCTCACCCCCCGAACAGGACAGCGAACAAAGCCGGGTGCCGATCTGCGGGCCATGCACATGAAAAATCTTCAGCGTTTCAATGAGTTCTGACAGAGTGTTCACCTCAGCAACACCGGCCTGTCGCAAGAACGCTGAAGACGCGGCACCGCCGCCCGCCAAGGATGCGGTATGCGAGGCCGCCGCCTCGCGCGAGGCGGCGGTCTTGCCGGATTTGATGCAGACAACACCCTTGCCGGCCCGGCGGGCCGCTTCGGCCAAAGCGGCGAAACCAGGCCCATCGTCGATACCCTCGACATAGATGCCGATGGCGGTCACGCGATCATCATCCAGAAGTGCGCCTGCAAGCTCGGCCAGCCCGATCTGGGCGGCATTGCCCAGACAGGCCACATAGGCGACCGGCAAGGCACGCGCCTGCATGGTCAGGTTGATGACGATGTTCGAGGACTGGCTCAGCAGCGCCACCCCCCGCTCCACCCGCCGCCCGCCATGCTGGTCGGGCCAAAGCAGCGCCCCGTCGAGGTAGTTGATCACCCCGTAACAATTGGGGCCCAGGATCGGCATGTTGCCCGCCGCCTCGACCAGTCGGGCCTGCAAGCCCGCCTCGCCCGCTTCGGTCCAGCCTGACGCAAAACAGATCGCACCCCCCGCCCCCATGCCGACAAGGTCGCCGATGACCTCGACCGTGGCGTGGCGGTTGACCCCGACGAAACTCGCATCCGGCGGCGCGGGCAGCGCCGCCAGCGACGGATAGGCTTTCAGCCCGGCGATGGTAGTCTTGGTCGGGTGGACCGGCCAGACCGGCCCGCGAAACCCCATCTTTTTGCACTGGGCGATCACGTTTTCAGCCCAGACAGACCCCAGGACGGCAATGGAGGCCGGACGCAACAGGCGGGTAAGATCGCGGCTCATGCCAGGCACCGCGCAAATTCGAACC
>JBATDH010000260.1:0-29589 GCA_049663365.1 Albidovulum sp.
GGGCCAATCTGATGGTGTTCTTTTTCCGCGACTGGGCGGAATTGCTGGAGGTGCCCAACCTCGACCGGCTGATCGACGGGTTGGCTCCGCTGGTGGCGCGGCTGGAGGCTGAAAGGGCTAACCAGTACCGGATTTTTCGCTTTGACGAGGCGGGGGCGATCCGGGCCTGTTTCAGTTTTCTGAGGATGGACGGCGATCTGACTGAGGCACCGGTGGATGTGCTGGCGTTGTCGCTGGCAGGGCATGTCATCCTCGCCTGGTCGGACCGGGCGTTTTCGGGGAGGGCCATGCTGGCCAGCGTCGAGGGCACGACCATCCTGCACCCCGAGATTGGTGATGTGATCCGCGCGGCCTATGACCGGACGTTGCCGGTTGCGACGAATGATCCCAGCCACGCGCTGCGTCTGGCGGCGCGGGTCGCGGCGCTGGCCCCGCCAGAAGGCAAAGGGCGATGATCGGCGATGTTATCGAGGTCAATGACCGGATGCAGACCGGTTACAGCTATCTACTGACCGCGCCCTTGGGTGCGGGATTTGCCGAGGATTTCCGTCCCCATCACAGCCCGAAGGAAATGCTGGCGATGGGGGTTTTCGAGGGCAGGTATTGCAACGATTGCCGGGCCGAGTTTCCGGCCGACTGGTTCGAAAGCGCCCGGACCAGTGCAGTTGCTGACCCATCACTGAACTATTTTGGCCGCAAAAGCCGCCAATCCTTAAGCGTCTGGCGGCAGAAGGGCTGGATATACGGCCCCGATCCGCGTGGCTGGTTCCAATGGTATTGCCGCTATCATCTGGGCCGCCGGTTGCCAGAGATCGACCGCATTCAGATCGGCCGCTGGAAAGGTTTTGCCCGCCATGCCGGGCAGATCAGGGCCAATTGCCACACCGGCGATATCTTTTGCCGCCCGCGCCAAAGACAGGCGCTGTTGCAATGGGCCTATGATCCGATGATCTGAGCGGGGCCGAAGGTAAACCGTCTTAGCCCGTCACCTGCACCTTGCCGACCAATCTTGCGCCTTTTTCCGACGACAGGCTTTGCGCGACCACGTCGGATTTGACGTCGGCGGACTTTTCCAGCGACAGTTCGGCGCATTTGATCCGCCCTGATTGCTTGCCCTGCACATTGACCAAGTCGGCATCAATCGCGCCGGTGACATCGCCGCTAAGCTGGATATCGACCGACTTGGCCTTGATATCGCCGGTCACCCGGCCCTTGACGGCCACGTCCCCGGAGGCCGATGTGATATTGCCGGTAACGGTAAGATCTTCTTCGATAACGGTGCGCGACATTTGGGCTCCTGCTTGGGGCAAGTTGGGTATTGCCAGTGTGATAACCGGCGACAGGCTTCATGGCTACTAAAGATGCGGCGGACTGCCAAGGGGATTGGTCCCGGATGGGCAAAGCGGCGCCGCTTGCCTGCCGGGCCAAGCCTGCTGTAGGGAAAGGAAACCCCGTATCCATTCGGACCTAGCCATGCCCCATGTCTTCGATTTGCGTGTTTATTATGAAGACACCGATCTGGCCGGGATCGTCTACTATGCCAATTATCTGAAATTCATCGAACGCGCGCGCAGCGAGTGGGTGCGTGATCTTGGGGTTGATCAGGTGCGGATGAAGGCGGATCACGGGATCGTTTTCGCGGTGCGCCGGGTCGAAGCGGATTATCTGCGCCCGGCGAAATTCGATGATGCATTGCAGGTGCTGACCAGCCTGAGGGCTGTGACCGGCGCGCGGATCAGTCTGGATCAGGTGGTCATGCGGGGGCCGGACCGGTTGTTTGCGGCCGACGTGACGCTGGTCTGCCTGAGCGAGACGGGCGGGCCTGTGCGTCTGCCGCCAGAGATGCGGGCGCGGCTTGTTGTTCAGGCCCAGGGGCAGACCTGACTTCCCTCCCGCGCGCAGCAAATCGCGCAGGCGCGCGGTTCTGGTGGTAATCACCCTGAAACCCCTGTAGAATCACCGGCAAATCAGAGCCGCACTCAACGCGGTCCAACCGGCGAGCAGAGTTTTATGGAAACCCAGACCCTTGCGATGGCCCAGGAGATCGACTTCTCCTTGCTGGCGCTTTTTGCGCGTGCCTCATTTGTTGTGCAATTGGTGATGATCATGCTGACCGTGGCCAGTTTCTGGTCCTGGACGATCATCGTGCAGAAATTCATCTCGTACCGCCGGGCGCGGTCAGAGGCGTCGGTGTTTGACCGGGCCTTCTGGTCCGGCGAACCGCTCGATGAGTTGTTCGAGAAGATCGGGAGCCAGCCCGATGGTGCATCGGAAAAGATTTTTGCCAGCGGCATGATCGAATGGCGGCGCAGCCACCGCGAGGGCGGCGAGTTGATCGCGGGGGCCCAGGCCCGCATCGACCGGTCGATGGATGTGGCCATCGCCAAGGAAACGGAACGTCTGTCGGGCGGATTGCCGTTTCTGGCGACCGTGGGGTCAACGGCCCCGTTCATCGGGCTTTTCGGCACGGTCTGGGGGATCAAGACAGCGTTCGAACAGATCGCGATTTCGCAAAACACCTCGCTTGCGGTGGTGGCCCCAGGGATAGCCGAGGCCCTGGTGGCGACGGCTCTGGGCCTGCTGGCCGCCATCCCGGCGGTCATTTTCTACAACAAATTGTCCACCGACAGCGACCGCATCATCACCGGCTATGAAGCCTTTGCCGATGAGTTCGCCACCATCCTGTCGCGCCAGTTGGACGCCTGAGCCATGGGCGCGGGTCTGATGAAGCCGGGTGGCGGCAGGCGGCGGCGCGGGTCGCGCGGCAAGGCCGCCGTGATGAGCGAGATCAACGTGACGCCGTTCGTCGATGTGATGCTGGTCTTGCTGATCATCTTCATGGTGGCGGCACCCTTGCTGACCGTGGGTGTGCCGTTGGAACTGCCCAAGACTGCCGCTCAGGCGGTGCCGAGCCAACAGGAAGAACCGCTGACCATCTCGGTTCAGGCCGATGGTACGGTATCGCTGCAAAACACGCCGGTGCCAGAAGCCGAACTGATCGGCAAGTTGCAGGCGATTGCCACCGAGCGAACCGATGACAAGTTGTTCCTGCGCGCCGACGGGTCCATTCCATATGAGCGCGTGGTGCAAGTTATGGGGGCACTCAATTCCGGTGGGTTCAGCAATATCGTGCTGGTCACGGATGCGGGCGGGCCTTCGTTTGGCAGCACAGGCGGTCAATCGGGAACGGGGAACTAGGGCGGATGCCCATGGATCGGTCCCAGCGTATCGGCATGATCGTATCGGGGGTGGCGCATCTTGGCGTCATTCTCTGGCTGATCCTGGGCGGGATTTTCTTTTCGCATGACCTGCCACCAACGGTGGCCACGACCGAAGTATCGCTGATGTCCTCGGCAGAATTTGCCGCCATGCAGGCGCGGGCACCGACGGCCCCCATTGATACACCCGAACAGCCGACACCACCCGCGACGGCCGAGTCGACACCCGCTGCCCCCGCCGTCGAACCGGTGCCTGAAGCTTTGCAGCCTCCTGAACCCGATGTGGTTTCCGAACCGGATGCTGCCCCGGAACCGTTGGACCCGACCCCGCCCGCAGCGGAGGTGACGGATGCACCGCCTTCGCCGCCCATCGCACCGGTCGAGGTGCCGTCGGAGGTCGTGCTGGATACGATCCGCCCGAAACCCGCCCCGCGCGAAGCCCCCCGCGTGGCCCCTGTCCCATCCGAGGCCCCGGCACCTGATGCCGCCCCGTCAGAAACCGTGGTGACGGAAACCACGCCGGAGACTGCGGCGGAACCGGTGCCCGAGATGCCCACAGAAGCGACAGCGCCACCCGAGGCCACGACCGAGATCGTTACCGAGGCGACCGAGACACAGGACAAGCCGGAATCTTCGGCTCCGCTGGCATCGACGCGGCCCAAGACCCGACCCAAGAAACCCGACCCGGCACCGGCGACTGAGACCGCCGCTGAACCGGCTGTGGACAATTCCATTGATGCCCTCGTGGCGGGGGTCGTGACGGGTGCCGCCAGCGAAACGCCGACGCCGGGTACGGGCACCGCACCACTGGGCGCGCCAATGACTTCGGGTGAAAAGGATGGGTTGCGGGTTGCTGTTCAGCGCTGTTGGACGATTGGCGCGGTATCGACCGATGCCATGAACACGATTGTTACCGTTCGGGTGAACATGAACCTTGATGGCAAGCCCGATGTCGCATCTATCAAAATGACGGGCTATGATGGCGGCACGGAAAATTCGGCTCAGATCATGTTCCGGGCCGCCAAGAGCGCGATCGTGCGGTGTACCGGTGATGGCTATCCGCTGCCAAAGGAGAAATACGAGATTTGGAAAGATCTGGAACTTGTCTTTGACCCCAACGGTATGAGGAAGAGGTGAAGGCCATGCAACAGCACGCGAAATTGCAGTTTGTTGGAAAAAGTTGCCAGAGCAATGGGGCACAGATTTCGATGATGCCCCGTTTCAGGAAATCAAACGGGTGTGAGAAGTGAAGATGCGCATAGCAAATCAAATAATCGTCTTGGCGGCCCTTTTGACGGCAATTTTCGCGATGGTCCCGACCGCAAAGGCCCAGAGCGGTCCCTTGCGGATCGTCATTGACCAGGGCGTCATCGAGCCATTGCCCTTCGCCGCTCCGATCTTCATCGCGGAAAACCCCGAGGCTGCCGATATGGCCGCCGCCGTGACCAATGTGGTGGCTGCGGATTTGTCGGGCACCGGGCTTTTTCGTGAAATCGGGCCTGAGGCTTTCATCAGCCGGATCACCAGCTTTGACGCCCCCGTCGCCTATGCGGACTGGAAGGCGATCAATGCACAGGCTCTGGTGACAGGGGCAGTTTCGGTGGGCACCGATGGCCGCATCAATGTCAAATTCCGCCTGTTTGATGTGTTTTCGGATTCTCAGCTTGGCGAGGGGCTGCAATTCGGCGGGGCCGCAGGCGACTGGCGCCGCATTGCCCATAAGGTCGCCGATCAGATATATAGCCGGATCACCGGCGAAAGTGGCTATTTTGACAGCCGGGTGGTCTATGTTTCCGAAAGCGGGCCGAAGAATGCACGCCTCAAACGGCTGGCGGTGATGGATTATGACGGCGCCAATGTGCAATATCTGACCGACAGTTCGACCATCGTGCTGGCGCCGCGGTTCTCGCCGTCGGGCGATCGGGTTCTGTTCACGTCGTTCGAGACGGGATTTCCGCGCATCAAGCTTTTGGACATAGCCACGGTCACCTCGCGTCCCTTGGCGGAACTGTCTGGCAACATGACCTTTGCGCCGCGTTTTTCGCCGGATGGCAGCACGGTGGTGTTTTCGGTCGAACAGGGCGGCAATACCGATATCTACACGATGCAGTTGGCCTCGGGGCTGACCCAACAACTGACCAATGCGCCGTCGATCGAGACGGCACCCTCTTATTCACCCGACGGCAGTCAGATCGTTTTCGAAAGCGACCGGTCAGGCAGTCAGCAGCTTTATGTGATGTCGAAGGGCGGTGGCGAACCGGCGCGGATCAGCTTTGGCGAAGGGCGCTATGGCACGCCGGTCTGGTCGCCGCGCGGCGATCTGGTCGCCTTCACCAAGCAGCACGCGGGGCGGTTTCACATCGGGGTCATGCGCACGGACGGGTCCGAGGAGCGGTTGCTGACGGCCTCGTTCCTGGATGAGGGCCCGACATGGGCCCCCAATGGGCGGGTGATCATGTTCACCCGTGAATCGCCGGGGGCAACGGGCGGGGCACAGCTTTACTCGGTTGATATTTCCGGGCGCAATTTGCGCGCGGTCCCGACCGAAGGGGCGGCGTCCGACCCGGCATGGTCGCCTTTGCAACCCTAGGGTGGCGTTCAAATAGGGGGCGTTTTCAATGCCTGAAGGGAATGATATGCTAACGGCCATCGAGCTAAGAACAAAGGCGGTAAAACCGATGAACACTATGACCAAACTACTTTTGCTGATTGGGGCGTTGGCCCTGTCGGCCTGTAACAACCCCGACCGTTTCGGCGGCGGCGCCGGTGGTGCGGCTGGTGCCGGGGGCATCACCCAAGGCGGCCTGGGCGACCCGAATGACCCCAATTCGCCCGCGTATTTTGCCCAAACGATCGGCGACAAGGTTCTGTTCGCCGTTGATCAATCGACGCTGACCGCCGAGGCGCAGGTGACTTTGACCAATCAGGCGGCTTGGATGAACCAGCATCCGGGTTATACCGCCATAATCGAAGGCCATGCCGACGAAGTGGGAACCCGCGAATACAACCTCGCGCTGGGTGCGCGCCGGGCAAGCTCGGTACAGAACTTCCTTGTCAGCCAAGGGGTCGCCGCAGATCGCCTGCGCACGGTGTCTTATGGCAAGGAACGCCCGCTCGCAGTCTGTTCGGATGAAGCCTGCTACAGCCAGAACCGCCGGGCGGTCACCGTGATCGGTGCCGGCGCGGGCGTCTAAGGGGCTGTCGATGATCCGGCAAATAAGCCTGATCCTGGTGGCGGTGGCGTTTGCCGCCGCCCCGGTCCATGCGCAGGACCGCGCGCAATCGCTGGCCGATATTCGGGCCGAACTGGGGGTACTGGCCGCTGACATTCAATCGCTGCGATCAGAATTGGTTGGCGGCGGTGTGGGTGGATTGCAGGCCGCTGGCGGGGCCACGGCACTGGCGCGGATGGACGCGTTGGAGGCCGAACTGGTGCGGTTGACGTCGCGCACCGAAGAGCTACAAAACAGCCTGCACCGCATCGTTGCGGACGGCACCAACCGTATTGGCGATCTGGAATTCCGCCTGTGCGAGTTGGAAGAAGGCTGCGACGTTTCTAATATGCCCATTACCAAAAGTCTGGGCGATTTCGTCGGCTTGGTGCCAAACACGCCCGCCGTGGTGATCCAGCCGGGTAACGGGACGACATCCGCCGAGTTGGCGGTCAATGAACAGGCAGATTTCGATCGGGCGAAGGCGGCGCTCGATTCCGGTGACTTTCGCGGCGCCGCTGACCTCTTTGCGGCCTTTTCCCAGACCTATACAGGCGGGCCGCTGACAGCAGACGCGCATTATTACCGAGGAGATGCGCTGATTCAACTAAGTGAAACCGCCAACGCGGCGCGGGCCTATCTGGAGGCGTTTTCCGGAACGCCGAACGGCCCACGGGCCCCAATGGCGCTGTTGAAGCTTGGCAGCGCCCTGGGTGTGCTCGGTCAAAGCCAGGAGGCCTGCGTGACGCTCGGCGAGGTTTCGGTACGCTTCCCGACAGCGCCAGAGGCGATTGAGGCGAACACGGCGATGCGCGCGCTCGCGTGCCCGTGACGGACGATGACACCAGACTGATCCATGTCTTGCGCGAAACTTTTGCGCCGGCCCCGCCCAAGCAGCTTGGCGTTGCGGTTTCCGGTGGCAGCGATTCCATGGCGCTTTTGCATTTGCTGGCCGATTGGGCGTCGGTTGGCGGGCCTGACGTGCACGTCATCACGATTGACCATGGGCTGCGGTCCGGGGCTGCACGCGAGGCGGCTGGCGTGGCGAGGATTTGTGCCGATTTGGGGATTTCGCATGAAACGCGGGTCTGGCAAGGCTGGGACCACAAGGGCAATCTTCAGGATCAGGCGCGTCGCGCAAGGCTAGGTTTGATTGCCGACTGGGCCAAAGGCCGGGGGATTGATACCGTGGCGCTGGGCCATACCGCCGATGATCAGGCCGAAACCTTTCTGATGCGGCTTGCGCGCGGGTCGGGCGTGGACGGCTTAGCTTCCATGAGCCATTGGCGCAATGCCAGTGGCATTAACTGGGCGCGCCCGGTTCTCGACCTTCGCCGTTGGGAGTTGCGCGATTTCCTGCTGCGTCGCGGAGTGCGCTGGTTCGATGATCCGACCAATGAGGATGACAGTTTTGACCGCGTCAAGATGCGCAAGGCCCTGGCAATCCTGGAACCGCTGGGTATTTCGGCAAAGTCACTGTCAGACACGGCATCGCGGTTGCACAGGGCCCGCGTCGCCTTGTGCCAATATGCGCATGATCAGGCGTTGCGGATTGCCCGGATTGACAGCGGGGATGTGGTTTTCGATTGCTGCGGATTAAGTGCCGTCCCCGATGAACCGCGCGACCGATTGCTGGTCCATGCATTGCGATGGGTTGCGGGGGCCGAATACCGTCCACGCCAGAATGCATTGGAAAGGCTTTGGCAGGCCATTCGGGAAGAACGGTCGACGGACCTGCATGGGTGCCGGGTTTTGGTGACGGCGCAAACCATTCGGATCACCCGTGAATACAGCGCGGTCAAGGATACGGTGGCATTGCCGGACGCGCTGTGGGATGCGCGGTGGCAGGTATCCGGGCCGCTGCAATCAGATTACCAAGTCCGTGCATTGGGCGAGGCGGGCCTGCTGGCCTGTCCGGATTGGCGGGAAACCGGGCGACCGCGCGCGACGCTGATTGCATCACCGGCGATATGGCGGGGCGATGGGTTGATCGCCGCGCCGCTGGCCGGATTGGCCAATGGATGGTGTGTTTTTCTTGCCTGCGACGATGAAGACTTCTTTACTTCGTTAATCACGCATTGAACCTGCCCAGCTAATCTCTATTTTAGGGATAAGTTCTGGTGTCGCTTTTCAGGGCGACCGATTTTGTTTTGGAGGAATCCCCTTGGGTAACGCGAGAAATATCGCCTTTTGGGTCGTGCTGTTTTTGTTGATCCTGGCGCTTTTCAACCTGTTCGGGAACGGCCAGAGCACGATGAATTCGCGCACGCTGAACTATTCTGACTTTATTCAAAAGGTCGAGGCGAATGATGTTTCATCCGTCGTTATCGACGGTGAGCAGTTGCAAGTGCAGACGACCGATGGCACCAACTGGATTGCCATCAAGCCCCAGGGCGAACAGCTGAACGAAAACCTGGTTGAAATGCTGATCACCAAAGGCGTCGCGGTAAAGGCCGAACGTCAGGAGCAATCGGGATTCTTTTCGATCCTGTCGCTGTGGCTGCCGTTCCTGGTGCTGATCGGCATCTGGATATTCTTCATGAACCGGATGCAGGGCGGCGGGCGCGGCGGGGCGATGGGTTTTGGCAAATCGCGGGCCAAGCTGCTGACCGAAAAGCATGGTCGGGTGACTTTTGACGATGTGGCGGGCATCGACGAGGCCAAGGAAGAGCTTGAGGAAATTGTCGAGTTCCTGAGAAACCCGCAGAAATTCAGCCGTTTGGGCGGCAAGATTCCGAAAGGCGCGTTGCTGGTCGGATCGCCGGGTACGGGTAAGACACTGCTGGCGCGCGCCATTGCGGGCGAGGCGGGGGTGCCGTTCTTTTCGATCTCCGGTTCGGATTTCGTGGAAATGTTTGTCGGTGTCGGCGCAAGCCGTGTGCGCGACATGTTCGAGCAGGCCAAGAAGAACGCACCCTGCATCGTTTTCATCGACGAGATTGATGCCGTCGGCCGGTCGCGCGGGGTTGGTATCGGTGGCGGCAATGACGAACGCGAACAGACCCTGAACCAACTTCTGGTCGAGATGGACGGGTTTGAGGCCAATGAAGGCGTGATCATCGTTGCGGCGACCAACCGCAAGGATGTGCTGGACCCGGCGCTGCTGCGACCCGGTCGCTTTGACCGCCAGATCCATGTGCCGAACCCAGACATCAAGGGCCGTGAGAAAATCCTCAACGTCCACGCCCGCAAGGTTCCGCTGGGGCCGGATGTCGATCTGCGCATCATTGCGCGGGGTACGCCCGGCATGTCGGGTGCCGATCTTGCGAACCTAGTGAACGAAGCGGCGTTGCTGGCGGCGCGAATCGGTCGCCGTTTCGTGTCGCTCGATGATTTTGAGCGCGCCAAGGACAAGGTGATGATGGGGGTGGAACGTCGTTCCATGGTTCTGACCGATGAACAAAAGGAACATACCGCCTATCACGAGGCTGGTCATGCCGTCGTTGGCATGAACCTGCCCAAATGCGATCCGGTCTACAAAGCCACCATTATTCCGCGCGGTGGTGCGCTGGGTATGGTTGTGTCCTTGCCGGAAATGGACCGCCTGAATTTCCACAAAGATGAAGCCAAGCAAAAGATTGCCATGACCATGGCAGGCAAGGCCGCCGAAATCATCAAATGGGGCGAAGAACACGTCTCTAACGGGCCATCTGGCGATATCATGCAGGCGTCAAGCATGGCGCGGGCGATGGTCATGCGCTGGGGCATGTCCGACAAGGTGGGCAGTGTCGATTATTCCGAAGCGCATTCCGGGTACACGGGGCAGACTGCGGGCTTTTCGGTATCGGCGGCAACAAAGGAACTGATCGAAAGCGAAGTGCGCGGTCTAATCGAAGAAGGCTATGACACGGCCCGCAAGATTCTCTTGGAGAAATCCGAGGACTTTGAACGGCTGGCCAAAGGGTTGCTGGAATATGAAACGCTGACCGGCGATCAGATACGCAAGGTCATTGCGGGTGAAAAGCTGACCGATGACGATGATGACAGCAAGCCCGACAAGGGCAACGCGGCCCCATTGACCGCAATCCCCAAGACCAAGAAGCCCAAGGCTCCCAAGGGCGGGTTGGAACCGGAACCCAGCGCTTGATCGCACGGATGGGACGAAACCAGACCGCCGTTTGCCCCCGCACGCGGCGGTTTGCATTTCCAAGGCGACAGTTCCGGGATAGATCGGTCGGGAAGCTTTAGCTTCCCCTTGATGCAGCAAACCGGAGCCACAATGCCCGCCCTTATCGCCACTGAAATTATCGGAGAAATCACCTGGCTGGGCTATGTGCCTGACCGCGGCGCCAGCCTTGCGGCAACCCCGGTTGGGGAAGTGCTGGCAAAGTTTGATGGGGTGGCCGGCGAAGCGCATGGCGGGCTTACCCGGCCCTCCTGTTCACGGATGACGGTGCAGTACAAGCAGGGCACCACAATTCGCAACGTGCGCCAGTTGACCGTTCTGTCGGCCGAGGAGCTGGCAGACATAGCGACCGGTATGGGCATGTCAAAGATTGATCCGGCATGGCTGGGGGCAAGCATGGTGGTGTCGGGCATACCGGATTTCAGCCATGTGCCGCCATCATCCCGGTTGCAGGGGCAAAGTGGCGCGACACTGGTCGTGGACATGCAAAACCGTCCATGCCAGTACCCGGCCAAGGTGATCGAGGCCGCAAAGCCGGGATTTGGCAAACGCTTCATGGCTTCGGCAAAGGGTCGCCGGGGGGTCACCGCCTGGGTGGAACGCGAAGGTGTTTTCAAGGTCGGTGACACGGTCACACTGCATGTCCCCGACCAGCGCCCCTGGCAGTTGGCGCGGCATAGCGGCGAATAGGGCCATTATTTCGGACCGGAAAAGCGCTAAAGTGGTCTTTGATCCAGAAATTCCTTGTGTGAAATATTGCTTCATGACAGTAATATTGAGCGCTTGACTCTTCTGTGAGTCGCCAATTTGAAGTGACGCTGGAAAAATAGCCAATATGGTCCTTGTTCGTTCCGATGATTTCTGGCGATTTCGAGGATCAGAATGTCGGAAACCAATAAAGATCAATAGCTGTGGCGTGTATTTTGCTAAATGACAGCGGAAAATTTCTGGTGTATGGTATACCACAATGGCGCCGGATAAGGAGAAACTGAATGGCCTTCAAGACTGATATCGAAATCGCGCGTGAAGCGAAAAAAAAGCCGATCATGGAAATTGGTGCCAAACTGGGCATTCCGGCGGATGATCTGCTGCCATATGGCCATGACAAAGCGAAAGTCAGCCAGAGCTTTATCGAAAGCCTGAAGGACCGCAAGAATGGCAAGCTGATTCTCGTGACCGCGATCAACCCGACCCCGGCGGGTGAAGGCAAGACCACCACAACGGTGGGTCTTGGCGACGGGTTGAACCGTATCGGCAAAAAGGCGGTTATCTGTATCCGCGAAGCCTCGCTTGGCCCCAACTTCGGCATGAAGGGCGGCGCGGCGGGTGGCGGTTACAGCCAGGTCGTCCCGATGGAAGAAATGAACCTGCATTTCACCGGCGATTTCCATGCGATCACCTCGGCACATAATTTGCTGAGCGCGATGATCGACAACCACATCTATTGGGGCAATGAGCTGGATATCGACGCACGGCGCATCAGCTGGCGGCGGGTTCTGGACATGAATGACCGCGCCTTGCGCGACATCGTGGTGAACCTTGGCGGCGTCGCCAACGGTTTTCCGCGCCAGACCGGGTTCGACATTACCGTGGCGTCCGAAGTCATGGCGATCCTTTGCCTGTCAAACGATCTTGCCGACCTGCAAAAACGCCTCGGCGACATTGTTGTAGCCTATACCCGTGCCAAGACCCCGGTCTATGCCCGCGATATTCAGGCAGACGGCGCGATGACAGTTCTGCTGAAGGATGCGATGCAGCCGAACCTTGTGCAAACGCTCGAAAACAACCCAGCCTTCGTGCATGGCGGACCCTTCGCCAATATCGCGCATGGTTGTAATTCGGTCATCGCCACAAAGACTGCGTTGAAACTCGGCGACTATGTTGTGACCGAAGCCGGTTTTGGTGCTGATCTTGGGGCTGAAAAATTCTTCAACATCAAATGCCGCAAGGCGGGGTTGAAACCATCTGCAACCGTTCTGGTGGCAACGGTACGGGCGATGAAGATGAACGGCGGCGTGGCGAAGGCCGACCTTGGGGCGGAAAACGTTGCCGCCGTGAAGAAGGGTTGCCCGAACCTTGGCCGCCACATCGCCAATGTCAAAAGCTTTGGAGTGCCGGTTGTGGTGGCGATCAACCATTTCCATTCCGACACCGAGGCCGAAGTGCAGGCGGTCAAGGATTATGTGGCCGAACAGGGTGCCGAAGCGATCCTGAGCAAGCATTGGGCCGATGGCGGTGCGGGTGCCGAAGATCTGGCGCGCAAGGTCGTTGAACTGGCCGATAGCGGCGCGGCAAATTTTTCGCCGCTTTACCCGGACGAAATGGGCCTGTTCCAGAAGATCGAAACCATCGCCAAGCGCATCTACCATGCTGACGAGGTTCTGGCGGACAAATCTGTGCGCGCCCAGCTCAAGGCCTGGGAAGAGGCGGGGTACGGAAATCTGCCGGTCTGCATGGCCAAGACGCAGTACAGCTTTACCACCGACCCGAATGTGCGCGGTGCGCCCACCGGCCACTCGGTGCCGGTACGCGAAGTGCGTCTGTCCGCAGGGGCGGGTTTCATCGTGGCCATCTGCGGCGAGATCATGACCATGCCGGGCCTGCCGCGCAAACCTTCGGCCGAAGTGATCCGGCTGAACGACAAGGGCGATGTCGAAGGGTTGTTCTGACACGACGTCACGTTGCAGACGGGGAATGGGCGCGCTAAGAAGCGCCCATTCTTGTCTGACGGAGCCGAGTGGATGAAAGTGCCTAAATCTGCGCCCGATTGCGCCACTATGGCAGATCTGCGGGCCGAGATTGACCGGATAGATGCTGCGCTGGTGACGCTTCTGGCTGAACGAACCGGCTACATCGACCGGGCGACTGAACTGAAACCCGCCATCGGAATGCCCGCCCGCGTTACTGACCGGGTCGAGGAGGTGGTGGCGCGGGTGCGTGCCACGGCAGGTGATTTAGGGTTGGAGCCGGACCTGGCCGAAACCCTTTGGCGCATATTGATCGACTGGTCGATCGCACGTGAAGAAACGGTATTGGGCAAGGAGTGACTGACATGACCGCAAAGATCATCGACGGCAAGGCATTCGCCGCCAACATTCGCGGGCAGGTGGCCGAACATGTCGCCCGGCTCAAGGCCGATCACGGCATTACCCCCGGTCTTGCTGTGGTGCTGGTCGGTGAAGACCCGGCATCCGAGGTCTATGTCCGATCCAAGGGCAAGCAAACTGCCGAAGCCGGAATGAATTCCTACGAACACAAACGTGATGCTGATATCTCCGAAGCCGACCTGCTGGCGCTGGTCGCCCAGCTTAACGCCGACCCGGCAGTGCACGGCATTCTGGTGCAGCTTCCTTTGCCGGGGCATCTCAATTCCGATCTGGTGATCAATTCGATTGATCCGGCCAAGGATGTCGACGGATTTCACATCTCCAATGTCGGGCTTTTGGGCACCGGGCAGAAATCCATGGTGCCCTGTACGCCTTTGGGTTGCCTGATGATGCTGCGCGATCACCATGGCAAACTTTCGGGGCTGAATGCGGTCGTCGTTGGTCGGTCGAACATCGTCGGCAAACCGATGGCGCAATTGTTGCTGGGCGACAGCTGCACCGTGACCATTGCCCATAGCCGCACCAAGGATCTGATGGAGGTCTGCAAACGCGCCGACATTCTGGTGGCCGCCGTTGGTCGCCCGGAAATGATCACCGGCGATTATGTCAAGCCGGGGGCCACCGTCATCGACGTTGGCATCAACCGGATCGAGCGGGACGGCAAGAAAAAGCTGGTAGGCGACGCGGAATTTGACAGTTGCGCTGCCGTGGCCGGTGCGATCACGCCGGTGCCCGGTGGGGTAGGGCCGATGACCATTGCCTGCCTGCTGGCCAACACGTTGACAGCCTGTTGCCGTGCCAATGGGCTGTCAGAGCCCAAAGGTCTGACCGCCTGAAATCTTTTAGGTCACGCGCCGTGCATCGGCAGGCCCGCACGATTGCGGCCTGCGATGCCACTCCAGCCCGTCAGTGGATGATCTTTTCGTCGCGCACGAACATATTGGCCCAGGCCCGGTCGATGAGTTCGGGACTCATCTGGTAAGGAACGCCTTCGAAATCGCAAATCGCAATCATCTGATCGATCAGGAAAATCGGCTGATAATTGGCGTAGACATTTTCGATGGTCGGATATTTGACCTTGAGTAGATGCACCAGCGCGCTTTCATCGAGCGCCATTTTCCTTTTCTTGGCCACCATCGCAAAGATTTTCAGGAAGTTTTCCTGATTGGGCCCATCAATTTTGATTTTGAAGAAAATCCGGCGCAAGGCGGCTTTGTCAAAAATCTCGTTCGGGTGGAAGTTGGTCGAGAAAATCACCAAAGTGTCGAAGGGAACTTCGAATTTTTCGCCCGATTGCAGTGTCAGGATATCCTTGGATTCTTCCAAGGGAACGATCCAGCGGTTGACCAGCTTTTGTGGTGGTTCGGCCTGACGGCCAAGGTCGTCGACAATAAAAACACCGCCGGTCGATTTCAGTTGCAGTGGTGCCGTATAGGTCCGCGCGGTCGGGTTATAGGTCAGATCGAGCATTTCGAGCGACAATTCGCCGCCGGTAATGACGGTCGGGCGTTCGCACAGGACATACCGATTGTCGAAACGGTTGGAAGACCTTCGCAGTGACGATGCGTCATCGACCGAAGCCTGTGCTGCGGAATGCACGATCGGGTCATAGACGGTGATGACCTGTCCTGAATATTCGATGGCTCGCGGCACATAGATTTTGTCGCCAAGCGCATCGCGGATACCGTTGGAGATAGAGGATTTGCCATTGCCCGGCGGGCCATACATCAGGATCGACCGACCGGACCCAACCGCCGGCCCAAGGTGATCGAGCAGGCTGTCGGGCAGGATCAGGTGGCCCATGGCGCTGGTCAATTGCTGCCGTGTCATCTGGATGTTGCGGATCGACTGGCGTTTGACCTGTTCACGGTAACTATCGAGCGGGATCGGCATGGCCCCGTAATATTCGGATTGCCCCAGCGCATCGAGCGCGCGGGCCTTGCCCGCATCGGCCAGTTGATAACCCATCTCGCCGCCGGAATTGGCGTGCAATGTGCCTGTCGCTTCCAACAGTTTCTGGCTGCGCGCGATGTCGATCAGCTCTTGCGCCACGGGAATGGGCAGGGCCGTTACCCGCGCAATGTCCGACACAAGTTGCAGGTTCATCCGGAACATCGTCTTGAGAAGGATATCGCGCATCATCACCATCGACAGCCCGGTGGCTTCCAGGGACTGCGGCGGCGTTGGTGCGGCGACGTTGGTAACTTGCATATTCATCTGCGCAAACCTTTTTTTGCGGGCATGTTGGTTCGGATAGTTCGGTATTCTGGCCTTTGATCGTCGAATGGCTCTGCTTTGGGATTCCCAGACGCAATGTGCCGGGCTATTGTGGCCAAAAAATGGAAACAATAACGGATTGGGGCAGTTATGAACAAACCACGCTTGGCGGTTGTCGCTTTATTCCTGTTGCTTTTTATCGCCGTGATGGGCGGGCTGCCTTTGCTGAAAGGTGCCTTCTATCTGGGCAAGCATGAAGGCGACACGATGCACCTTGCCGAACTGGTGCTGCGGATGGCCGAGGGGCAATGGCCGCATCTGGATTTCATGACGCCGATCGGTGTGCTGGCCATCGCCCCCATCGCCATTTTCGTGAAATACGGGGCGGGTCTTGGCCATGCGATTTTCTATTCGCAGATACTTGTGGCGATGGCCTTGTTCCTGCCGGTCTTGCGCGTCGCCCAAAGCCGCCTTGCCGGGATTTGGCCGTTTTTCTTTGGTGCGACGGTGATGACCTTGTGTCTGGCGCTGGTCCATGGCGAGGCGCAAAGCGCCGTATCCATTTCAATGCACTACAACCGCTGGGCCTGGGCCATCAGCTATATCGTCATTCCCCTGGCGGTCTTGGCACCATCGGGCCGGCCCATGCCAAGGCTGGATGGCGCCTTTATCGGGTTGGGCATGGCCGGGTTGGTGCTGATCAAGGTCACCTATTTTGCGGCATTCGCACCGGGAGTATTGCTGGCGCTCTTGGCCAGACGGCAGTTCAGCACAATCCTTGCGGCGCTGATCGCCGGGCTGGTGGTCGCGGCGGGTGTGACTTTGCTGGCCGGCGCTGATTTCTGGATGGCCTATCTGGGCGATTTGCGGACCGTATCGGGATCGGACATCCGCCCGCAACCGGGCGAAGAATTTGCAGGCGTTGTGGCCGCGCCTCTGTACATGGGGGCCAGCCTGACGCTGATTGCCGCCGTGATTTTCTTGCGGCAGGCGGGACGGTCAATCGAAGGGCTGGCAATGCTTTTTCTGATGCCGGGGTTCTTCTTTGTTTCCTACCAGAATTTCGGCAATGATCCGCAATGGCTGTATCTGGTGGCGATGTTCGCCTTCCTGCTGCGCCCGGAAGGCATGATCAACAATGGTTTTGGCTGGAATTTGCGGACCTCATTGACCAATGTCGGGATTTTGGCACTGGCCTTCGGCGCCCCTTCGGCGATCAACCTTGTCTACAGCCCCTGGCGTCACCTGGCGGCGGATACGGAAGATACCGTGCCTCTCCTGTCGGCGCTGCCGGTCCACAATGATGTCTTGACCGTCGAGTCACGCATCTACCGGGTCAATGTAACGCGGTCCGAAGATCGCCCCGGAATGATCTTTGCCAGCTACCGCGACCGGGCCAAACGTGAGGATGAGGCGGTTCTGAATGGTGAAGTGCTGGAAGAATGCCTGCTGGAAAGCGGTATGGCCGCCTGGTTCGAGATCGTTACCGCGGACCTCGAGCAAGCAGGCTATGGCGGTGCCCATCTGATGGGGACCGATCTTTTTTCGGCCTATTGGCTCTTTGGCGACTTTCGCCCGGTCAAGGGTGCGGCCCCCTGGTATTATGGCGGGTTGTCGGGGGTCGAGAATGCTGATTATCTGGTGGTGCCGGTCTGTCCGATGGCGACAAATATCCGCAGTGGAATGCTTAAATCCCTGACCGAGGAAGGATGGGCGCTGCGCGAAGTGCGCCGCACGCCGCTTTACATATTGATCGAGCCGAGCGCGCCCTGAAAAGCGGCAAGGAATGCGGGGAAGGCCATCAATGCCAGATAGGTCAGGAAGGTCCCGACCAGTGCGAGCCCCATCGGAAAATCCTTGCGCGTCCATGACACCCAATCCGGTGCCATGCGGCGTACGAAGGGAAGCGCGCGCAAAAGACGATGCGCCGCAAAGGCCCCCAGCAGAAAGGCGGCAAAAAGCGGCAAGACCCAAGGCGCATGGGCGGCCTTGATGAACGGTGCGGCGGCGGCGGCGAATTTTGCGTCACCGGCACCGACATTGGCCACGGCGTTCAGAATGAAACCGATCGCCAGAACCACGATAAAGTTAAGCCAGCGCCAGGCCCAGGGTTCAAACGGAATGACCAATAGGCCGACGACGGCATAAATGGCTATCAGCACCATCACCGATTTGTTGGGGATTTTCATGGTCTTCAGGTCCGACCAGGCAACCCAGGCACAAACCGGAAGTGCGCAGGCAAACAGGATCTGAAATGCCTGATCGGGGGAAAGACCCAGCATTCCTGTCAGCCGTTCGTGACGTTGGCGTCTAGCGCCTGAAGCGCACGGGTGGCCTGTTCAAAAAAGACCGGACTGGTTTCAACCGCGTCTTCGAGAAGGCCGCGCCCGATGACAACATCACCCTGCTTGATCGCGGCAAGGGCAGCCGTATAGAGCAATTCGGCCCGTTCGCTTTGGGACATGGTGATGATGGGCATGTCATATTTGCGTTGGGCCGCGCGGGCCAGAACCAGATTGTTCTTGGTGGTAAAGACCGCGCTGTCATAGCTTAGCGATTCCGCAAACAGCCTTTCGGCCGCAGGATAATCGCCACGGGTTAGTTTGGAATAGCCCCAGTTGTTCAGAACGCTTGACGGTTTCGTCGTCAGGCCAACGGCGGTTTCATAAAATGTGTCGGATTTTTTCCAGGCCTTGTTCGCATCCGCGACCATCGCCTCCAGCCGGTAACGCTCGAACGTTTCATAGGTTGGCGGGATATTGTTCAACTCGGCCTCAGCACCCTTCCAGTCATTGGCGCGGATCAGCGCATCGGCAAGACCGACACGATCTTCGTTTTCGCCCTGACCGCTCTCAATGACACCCTTCCAGACGGTTGCGGCCTCGGTCGGTTTGCGGGCGCGGATCAATGATTTTGCCAAGCCACGGCGAAGGTCAATTCGTTCCGGATTTTCGGCACTGGTACGCCTGAAATACGCCACCGCTTCGTTGGGGTCGGCGACGGTCAGCATCACGTCGCTAAGATTGGATTCGTCAATGACGTTGATGCTTTTGAGGGCGCGTTCCACTTCGGCATCGTTTGATTTTTGGCAGGCAGACAGGGACGCGAACCCTGCAATGCAAAGCGAAATCAGGACAGGGTGGCGCATGTTTGCGTCCTTTGCTGCTTTTTACCTCAATGCGTCGTCAACAGCAGGTATTGCCCGTACCCACGTCTGACCAGAGAAAATTCACTCTCCTCTGCGGTATCATAGGTCGTATTTTCCCGCTTGGCGAGCGCGAGGCGCAGATTTTCGCGAATGGAGTCAGATTGGCCACTATCGAGAGCGAAAGCTGTCTGAAAAACACGGGCGGCTTCGGCGTATTTTCGCTGCTCGACAAGAACGACGCCAAGATTGTTCCAGGCGGGAACAAAGGTTTCATCCACCTCCAGAGCGCGGCGCAACATGGTTTCGGCCTGACCCAGGCGGCCGAGGCTGAGGTTGGCAGACCCGATCGCCGACAGAACGTCTACCGTTGCGCCATGTTGCGAAGCGGATCGCAGATAGGCCTTGAGCGCCAGTTCATATTCGCCCGCCGCCATCAGCCGGTGCCCGACGATCAGGCCATCGACCGAATCTTCGCCGCGGACTTTGCCGCCGGGCGCATAGGGTGAGGCATCATCAAGTTTTGAGCCGCCCATCGGTTGACAGGCGGCCAGTACAGTCAGAGCGCAGGCGAGTAATCTTGCCCGGAGTGGTTTTGCCATTGCCTCACATCTGGAAGTTCTTGAACAGCTGCAGCATATCGTAGACCGACGGACCTACAAGGATGATCAGCAAAGGCGGCAAGGTAAACATCATCGTGCCGAGCGTCATCTTTGTCGGCAGCTTGTTGGCGGCCTCTTCGGCGCGCATCACGCGCTTGTCGCGCATTTCGGCGGCGTAGACCCGCAAGGCATCGGCGATCGAGGTGCCGAATGACTGCGACTGGATCATCACCGTGACAAATGACGCCACGTCCGGAACGCCGCACCGTTCCGAGAAACTGCGCAGAACGGACGTCTTTTCCTTGCCCGCCTTCACTTCGTGCGAGATGATTTCGAACTCTTCGGCCAGAACCGGATATCCTGCCGACAACTCTTTGGAAACACGGATAATTCCCTGATCGAGCGATTGACCGGCTTCAACGCAGACCAGCAGCATATCAAGCGCATCGGGGAAACCGTCCTGGATTTCGCCCTGGCGCGTCTGAACCCGGCGTTCGACCCAATATTTGGGAATGTAGTACCCGATGGCACCGGGCAGGATGATGACCAGCACCAGCATCGTGGTTGAAATCTCGTCCGTCACTGAAACGAAAACAGCATAGATCACGCCCACAAGCAGGAAGATGATACCCAAGATAAACTGGATGGCGTGGAACGTGCGGACAGCATTTTTCCCGCGATACCCGGCACGGGTCATCGTCAGGCGCGCAGTGCTCATTTCCTCAGCGCTTTTGGGTTCGAGGAAATTGGCGAATTTGTCGAGCTTGTCGGTCCCGCGCCCGCTGCGCAACGTCTTTTTGGCTGTCGCGCCGCCGCGCCGCTGGTCGGATACGTTTTTTGTCGTATCGCGGAATTTGCTGAACGGATCGACGGTCTTCTTCATGATCGTCGGCAGCGCCGCGAGGATCAGCAATACCCCAAGGCCACCGACGGCAAACAGCGGGCCAAGCGGTCCCATGGATTCGATAAGAAAATCATTGAATGACTTCAGCATGGTCTTGCCCCCCTCAGACCTTGATATTGACCATCATCTTCATGAAGACGATGTTGATGGCGAGGAAAACGAAAACCACCAGTGCCGCCGGCACGAATGCTTCGGTATCCTTCACGGTATCGAAATAATCCGGCTTGAGAAGCTGGATGACCACAAGAACAACCAGCGGAAACGAGGACAGGAAAACGCCTGACCATTTCGCTTCGGCAGTGATGGCGCGCACCCGCCGAAACAGCCGGAAACGCGCGCGGATCACTTTGGCCAGACCATCAAGGATTTCGGCAAGGTTGCCGCCGGATTGCTGCTGGATGGTCACTGCAACTGCCAGAAAGCGCAGATCCTGCATGTCCATTCGTTCAGCGAGGTCTTTCAGGGATTCCGTGACATCGCGGCCATATGAGGATTCGTCTGCGATCATGCCAAACTCTGTCCCGAGCGGGTCGGGAACTTCCTTGGCGACGATCTGGATGGCCGAAGCAAAGGGGTGGCCGACACGCAAGCTGCGCACCATCAACTCCACGGCATCGGGAAGCTGTTCTTCCACAAGGTCCATGCGTTTCTTGGCCTTCTTGCTGATCCACATATAGACAGCGCCAACACCCATCACCACACCAAGGGCGACCTGTACCGGTAACGACGTCGCCGTGCCGATCCGCAGGCCAAGGAAGGCCACCCCCGACAACAGGGCCATGACACCCATCAATGCCTTAGGTGAAAAGGCGATATTGGCCTTTTGTGCCTTGGCCGCCAGGATCGAATAAAGTGGAATGCCCTTCGCCTTGAGGTGCTGGCTGGCCTCCTTGCGAAGCTGCTCCAGCACCTGTTCGCGTTGACCGCCCTTTTCCAGAAGGTCGAGGCGACGGTTCACTTTGCTGTTGAGCGAAATCGACTTGCCGAAGACGACGAGATAGATACCTTCAACCAGCAAGAGCACAGCCAGGAAAATCAGGCCGTAGATGATAGGCGTTGGGCTGATGATCATGATTTACTCCGCGGCGATGGGTTCATAGATGGATGCCGGCAGTTCAAAACCCCATTGTTTGAACCGGTCAGCAAAGTTCGAACGCACACCGGTCGCTGTGAAGCGACCGATGATTTTACCATCGGAGGCCAGGCCCAGACGTTCGTAACGGAAAATCTCCTGCATGGAGATAACCTCCCCCTCCATCCCGGTGAGTTCGGTAATGGACACCATGCGGCGCGAACCGTCCTGAAGGCGACTGGCCTGCACGATCAGGTTCACAGCCGAGGCAATCTGGGCGCGAACAGCCTTGATCGGCATCTCAATACCGGACATCGCGATCATGTTTTCCAGACGCGACACCCCGTCGCGGGCCGAGTTGGCGTGGATTGTGGTCATAGATCCGTCATGGCCGGTGTTCATGGCCTGAAGCATGTCGATGACTTCCTCGCCCCGTGTCTCGCCGACGATGATGCGGTCGGGACGCATACGAAGGGCGTTGCGCAGACAGTCGCGTTGGGTCACGGCACCCTTGCCCTCGACGTTGGCAGGGCGGCTTTCCATCCGGCCCACATGGACCTGCTGAAGCTGGAGTTCCGCGGTGTCTTCGATCGTCAGAATGCGTTCCGAATTATCGATGAACGAGGACAGGGCGTTCAAGGTGGTCGTTTTACCAGAACCGGTGCCGCCTGACACGATGATGTTGAGACGGGTCGAAACGGCGGCCTGAAGATAGGCGGCCATTTCCTCGGTAAAGGCACCGAAGCGGACCAGATCGTCAACCGCGAGTTTTTCCTTCTTGAATTTCCGGATCGAGACGAGCGACCCGTCAACCGCAATCGGTGGCACCATCGCGTTGAAGCGCGAGCCGTCAGCAAGACGGGCGTCCACATAGGGGTTGGATTCGTCGACGCGGCGGCCAACGGCGGAAACGATCTTGTCGATGATGCGCAGAAGGTGACGCTCATCCTTGAAGGTAATGTCCGATAACGACAGCTTGCCGTCGCGTTCGACAAAAATCTGTTGCGGTCCGTTGACCAGAATATCGTTGACCGTGTCGTCCTTCAACAATGGCTCAAGCGGGCCAAGGCCCATAACCTCGTCATATAGCTCCTGAAACAGGTTTGAACGTTCGTCCTTGTTCAGAACGATGCTCATCCCTTCAAGCGCTTCGGTCGAGATCGATACGATTTCCTGGCGCAACTCTCCCTCGGATGCTGTTTCGAGGGCCCCGAGGTTGAGGTTGTCGAGCAAGCTCTTATGCAGCTCGACTTTCAACTCGCTCATCCGCTCTTTGCGTTTTTTTTCCTTGTCCGCGGCGACGGCCTGAGCGGTGGGCTGAACCTGCTGCTGACGGCGCTGTGGCGCAGCGCTGGCTTGGGCGGATTGTGCCGATGTAGGCTTTTGGATCGACGCGGCAGGAGCCGCAGTTGTTGCGGGCAATGTGGCGCTGGCGGGTTTCTTGTAGCGAGAAAACATGCGTTACCTCTGGATGAGTTAACTACCGGATTCGGCAGCAATATTCAGTTCGAACAATGACTTGGCGAGCTTTGCGACTTCGCGGCGCAGCGGATTCTTGCCAGCCGTTTCGGCCAGGGGAACCCCGTGGTCGTTCGACTGTGTGACCTGCTTGGTGCCGTCCGGCAGTTGCAGTTCAATGGTGATGTCAAGGCTTTCTGCCAAACGTTTTACCCGGCTTTTGCCGGAAAGGTCGGTGAATTTCGGTGCGCGGTTAAGCACATAGCGGAGTTTTTCGAAAGGCAGATCTTCGGCCTTGAGCGCGCGGATCATGCGCAGGGCGTTTTGGGCGCAGCGCATATCCAGTTCCATCGTCGCGAAATAGACATGGGCATGGTGCAGCACGGCTTCGGTCCACTGAACGACAGTTGACGGCATGTCGATCACCACGAAATCAAAATTCGCGCGGGCCACTTCAAGGACACGATTGATGTCTTCGGATGTTACAATGTCGAGCGGCAGCATTTCGGATGGTGCCGTCATGACATGGAGCTTGTCATTGAAGGTCAAGAGCGCCTGCAAGAAGCTTACATTGTCCAGTGACCCTGTATCCGACAGCATTTCATAGACCGCTTCGCGTCGGGGCAGGTCAAGGTATGTCGACACCGATCCGCTTTGGAAGTCGAAATCGAGCAGGCAGACCCGCGGGGCGTTTTCCTTTTGTACATTGGCCAGTTCCCAGGCCAGGTTGACCGCGAAAGTCGTGGCACCGGTGCCGCCGGCCAGGCCATGGACCGGCAAGATCACGCCGTCCCGGTCGCCTTTCGGCTTGAATGAAGGTGTGACTGCGGATTGCGCAAGCATGTCGGCGGGGTCGGGTTCATTGCGCAACCGCTCGATCGCCTCGTGCAACGCGTTTTCCGGAAGCGGGTAGGGCACGAAATCTGCGCCGCTGAGTTTGAGTAGCTGGTGCAGCGCAATCGGGCTGACATCTTCGGCAACCAGAATGATTCGAATGCCCTTGGTCTTCGCCGTGGTGATGATGGCGCAAATCCGCTCCAGATCATCTTCGTCTTCGGAATCAATGGCAATCGCCACGAATTCCAGACTGTCGGCATCGGGTTGCGTAAGAAATACAGCCGCATCCTCAAATGTCAGATCGCCCCAGCTTTCGCCAAGCTCGGCTTCCATGTCCTCGACCAAAAGATCAAAATTCCCGACATCACGCGATATCGTGCAAGCCGTGATCGAGGCCGCTTCTGGCTGAAGTGTTGCTACACCACTCATTAACTTCCGTCCTTATTCGCGGGGCACCCATCCACGACCCGATCTTTCGATCAACATCGAATCGCCCCAGTCTCTTTTCCATCCGCCCAGCATGACAATGCGGCCATGCAGTTACTCCCAGGTTGCGAAACTCGACGGGAATCTGGGCATTTTTACGGCCAAAAGATCGTATTTGTGCGGTATCGCTACACGATCCACAAGAAAAGGCGGGCTTTGTTGCCAAAGCCCGCCTTTTTGAAGAAACAGTAGGGGTCTTTTGTGTCAGCCGCCCGTTGCGGTATTGCCTGCGGTGTCCTGAACATGCGGGGGCACCGCGCCCTCGATATAGCTGCGGAAAATGACCTCGGCGTATTTTCCATTCAGAATGGTCGGGTGCTTGGCGACAAAACCCGTAACTTCCGTCACCGTGCGGCGATTGCGACGCTCTTCGGTCTGTACGGCGACCAACGGCTGGGTTTCGCCTTCCGAGACGACCGCCTCAAGGCGTGCCCGACCGATGCCCTGGCTCGACAGGTAGGCCACGACGGCCCGTGCCCGACGCATCCCCAGAGCCTTGTTATAGGCGTTTGTGCCAACAAGGTCGGTGTGCCCATAGACGCGGAACCGCACTTCGGGGAATTGCCGGATCCAGTCTGCCTGACGCCGCAGCGCTTCTTGTGCATCGCCGTCCAGTGTCGCGCTGTTGAAGGCAAAGTTGACCGTGCTGGGCACTTCCGCCGCGAAACGACGGGTCAGGTTGATGACGGCAGATTGCTCGCCCGACTGAACAAGTGTGTTGTTCATGGTCGCGTTGCCGAAATCCCTGGTCTCAATCTCGCTACCGGCCTCACTATAGAAGGACCGGGCGATATTGGTTTCCTTGGAGCAGCCCGCAAGCGCGGCCAAACCGGCAGAGAGCAAGAGTAGTGTGATATGCTTTTGCATTTTTCTTACTCCATCACATAGCCATAGGAACTGGAATAGTCCTGCTGGGCAACTTCACCTGCTGCACTGCCGACTTGATTCGCGTTCCGGGCGGTTTTGCCGAACAGGAAAAGCTCAGCTTCGGTGGGGGGCCGAACCCTGTCGGTCGGCAGCGCCAGCGCCTCGCCGCGGGTCGGGGTGACAAGATGCGGGGTTACAATAATGACCAGTTCGGTCTGATTGCGTTTGTATTCGGCGCTGCGGAAAAGCGCGCCCAATATCGGCACATCGCCCAGCCACGGCACCTGACCATTCAGGTCGGTAAAGTCGTCCTGCAACAACCCGGCGATGGCAAAGCTTTCGCCGTCGCGCATCTCGACCGTGGTTTCCGCCTCGCGACGTTTAAAACCGCTCAGGCTGATACCATTGCCCGCCCCGACGGTGACCGTGTTGTCAATTCCCGATACGGCCGAGTTGATCGCGAGGTTGATGACATCGCCGTCGACAACCGTTGGGGTAAAGGCCATTTCAACGCCGAAGGGCTTGTATTCAACAGTGATTTCGCCGTTGTCACCGCGCACCGGGATCGGGTATTCGCCACCCGCCAGGAACGTCGCTTCCTGCCCGGACAAAGCAGTCAGGTTCGGTTCGGCCAGTGTCCGCACCAGGCCCTTGCTTTCCAGCGCCTCAAGAAGAACGCCGAATTCAAAGGCTCCGGCAGTAAAGCTGAGCCCAAGTGCGCCGGTTGCAGTTGTTGCCACCGGGCCACCGGCCAAAACCGAGTTGACGCCAGTGATGTTACCCGCAACACCACCTTGGAAGTCAGTGGCACCAGGTGTGCGGCCAAATCCGAATGATCCATCGAGCTGTTTGGTCACCGACCGCTGCATTTCAGCAAAGCGCACTTTCAACATGACCTGTTGCGTGCCGCCGACGGCCATCAGGTTCGATACCCGTTCGGGCGCATAGCGTTGCGCCAGATCCAGCGCCTTGTCGAGTTTCGCGGTCGAAGACACCACGCCCGACAATACGATGCCGTCATTGGCGGTGCGCACTTCGATGCGTTCGCCCGGAAGGATCTGTTGCAGACGTTCCTTGAATTCCGCCACGTCAAGCGTGACCTGAATGTCAACATTGGTGATCAACTGACCATCAGGTGCCAGCAGCGTGAGCGTTGTGCGCCCCGGTGCCTTGCCCAACACATAGATAGAGCGATCCGACAATGTCGAAATATCCGCGATACCGGGGTTGGCGATGGAAAGTTCAGCAAATGGCTGATCCGCCTCGACAACCACAGCGCGATTCATGGGAACACTCAGTGCGCTTGATGCGGCACCGTTAATAATACGCAACGTCTCGGAATGAGCCGCTGGAATTGCGGTCATGGTGAGCGAAACGCCCAGCAAACCCGCGGTAAAAATAGTATTAATTTTCATAGTGACCTGCCTCTCCGATCACGCCTCTGATATGGGTCTCTTCGCCCGATTGACGCCACAATGCGTGAGGAATGAAATTTTTGCAACATTCAAGCAGTTGGACAGAGTTCTTTATGTGGACAAGTCGCAACAGTGGGGCAAGGCTTGTGGCTGGCGATTCCTCAAAACACCAGATGAAGTGCAACCTTGATGTCTCGCCGCGGGATGCCGGGCACCGGGTTCAGGGGCGATGAACATGGGCCAAGTTGGACGCGCCATGAAATCGTCGCTTTCGACCGCCTTCGACCGCGCCGGTTGAACCGGGCAACCTAAAAATAACCGGGTAGTTTGTGTCACGACGATTTCCCGGCGCGCTGGCGTGCGGGTTTCGATTGCATCAGAATGCAAACCAAGATTGTCTGAGTTCTGATACTTGTTGTTGCGCCAAAAGCCCGAGACGCTTTAAGGAACCGGTATGACCCATACGATCTACATCCTGAACGGACCCAATCTCAATCTTTTGGGCAAACGCCAGCCCGAGATTTATGGGCAAAGCACCCTTGCCGACGTCGAGGCGCAGTGTACCGCAGTAGCTGCCGAACTCCGGATGCAGACAAAGCATCTGCAATCCAACTGGGAAGGCCAGATCGTCGACTGGATTCATCAGGCGCGCGACGCGGCGGCGGGTATCATCATCAACCCCGGTGCGCTGACGCATACATCGGTTGCCATACTGGATGCGCTGAACACATTTGATGGCCCGGTGATAGAGGTTCACATCTCGAACATCCATAAACGCGAGGCTTTCCGCCACCATTCCTTCGTGTCGCAGCGCGCCGAGGCCGTCATCGCCGGATGTGGCATTGACGGCTATGTGATCGCCCTGCGCCACATTGCAACCCTCGTCGGAAATTGACGCGGGGGGGGTGTCCGAGCACCTCGCGTCCCCTAGTGATTCTGGTGCCATTGCGAAAAACGACACCTGTGATTAGCATTCGCGGCATGTTGCAATGCGAATAGGGCGGTAAAAAGGTGCAGCCGGACAAAACCAGCGAAAGCAAATCACCCGTTTCTGATGAAACTGCCTGTGGGGGGATGCGTTTCGACGATCTTCTGCGGTTGACCCACGACGTTCGTGCGCGGGTCGAGTCGGAATGGCAGCGGCTGATCAACGCCAACGCGGCGCTGATTGCCGTCATGGTGTTTTTTGCCAGCCGCCAGGAACCGTTCATGGCCGCCAGGATCATTGTCTTTGCATTCTATTCGGCAACGGTTCTGACATCGGTTATCAATCTGTCGCAATCCTATCGTGGTTTGCGGTTGCTGATGCATGAAATGACCCATTTCCCCAAACCCACGGTCAGCGCTGCGGTGCTGAAATGGCTCATCCGCAACGACTACCGCGCTGAAAGCTGGCTCAGGCTGTCCCTGCCGGTTCTGGTGTGGATACTGGTTGCCTACCTGATGATCTTGCCGCTGATCATGGGGCGAACGACACTGTTGCATTGACCCTGCTCGGGCGTATCAACCGCCCCCGGCAATGATGAACGGCCCCCAAAAGGCCGGATGCAGCATGGCGGCATCTGCCGCGGGGTCGTCGAGAATGGCCAGCATCGACCGTCGCAACGCTTCCGGGCGGCTGATTGCCGGGTCTGCCGACAGCGCGCCGAACATGCCGGTGGTCAGGCGCACGGCGGCGTCGGAATAGACCGGCCAGTGCGACACCAGAAGGCTGCGTGCCCCGGCGAGGAAAAAGGCGCTGGCCAGACCCGAAAGGCTGTCATCGACGGGGCGCGACCCGGCGGCGGTGTTGCAGGCCGACAGAAGTACGAAATCGGCATTGATCCGCAGGCCCGCGATTTCCTCGATGGTCAGAAGCCCGTCATCATCGGCAGTGGCCGCATCTGGCGGCGTCAGAACCAACCCCGCCTGATTGGCCCCCAGTTCACCTGCGACCAGACCATGCGTCGCGAAGGAGAGGACACGGAACCGCTCTAACGCACCCGATGCGCTCAGGGACTTGATCGCAGTCTCGGTCGCGTGATCCTGCAACAGCAATTGCGACTCTGGTCCGAAAGAATCCGCCGTCGCGGCAAGCTCGCAGCGGGTTTCGGGCAAGGCGGGCAGGGCCGCGATGGCACCCTCGCGCGCGGTCAGGCCATTGCGCAAAAGCGGTTCATCGGGCAATTCCAGCGCGGCGGTCAGCAGGGCGGGTTCCGCATAGCGCCCGCAATCAACCGGAACCGGTGCCATGCGCTGGCTGCCGATCAACGGATCACCGACCCCAAGGAAGGGCAGCGGCGCGGCGCTGGCGATGACCGTCTTGTCGCGCAGCGCCGACAGGCTCGATACCGAGGGCGCTACAGATACAGACATTTTCCGGATGAGCCAGGGTGCATCGCGCGGCGAGGTGTCAGGCGCGGCTGGCCCGGTCAGCATCAGATGGAAAGGCATGGCCGCCAATGCCTTGTCCGGTACGATGATCAGGGCCGTCTTGCCCTCGAAGGCCGCCGAAACGGGTTCAAGAAGTTCGGCATAGGCACGGTGGGCAATCTCGTAGTCAAAGGCTGAACCGTCGCTTTCTTCCCCGGTATCCTCCACCAGCGAAAACGCCCCGCGGGTTTTGCCCGATCCAGCGCCGCAATGCCGGTCGGTAAGCGCCGCCGCGCAACGCAGGGCCAGTGCCAGATCGGCGAGTTCGGCACGGGCAGGCAAGGGCGACCAGACATAGCCCTCGGCGGTTAGGGCCATGACAACGCTGGGCTCGGCAGTCGCGATGCCTTCCATATCCGATGTGGCGAACATCACTAGCGCCTCGTCTGGCCGCAAGAACCGGGTGGCGGACACCAGATCAAGCGGCTTTGGATCGGCAAAGGCACCGTAGTCAGGAAAGGCATCGGCCAGGGCACTGCGCGTCTGTTCAAGTGTGTTGCGCGCCGTATCC
>JBATDH010000261.1:0-14250 GCA_049663365.1 Albidovulum sp.
CCGCAACGCCAGCCGCAGCGGCCGAAACCCGCCGGCAGCGGTCAGGACAAGGCTGCCTGCGCGCAGGTCTTCAACCGAAACCGGTCCGCGATCCGTCGCGATCATCGTACCCGCCACGAAACAGGTGACATCCGCATAATTCCAACCGTTTACATGGCTTTGGTAATTTCCCAGCCGCGCGCCGACGGTAAAGGATGATCCCGGCGCGGGCACAAAATACCAGTTGCCGCCGGTGTTGAAGAAATTGAAATTCTCCACATGCGCCTTGCCGGCCGTGTCAGTAAACCCCACCTTGATGACATAGGGTTCGCCCGTTGAACCCCCGAATGTGCCGCCATCAATGCTGATCTTTTCGGAACTGTCGCCCGAGCCCTGATAGGATTTGTCATCATCGTCGATAACCGCCGTGACCGAGGATTTGTAGGTGGCGTTATAGCCGGGGCCGGTCCATTTGAAGGCGGTGAAAGTGTATTGGGGCAAGGGTTCGCTCCGGCGCTGCCAACTGACACGCCGCATCCTCGGGCAAAACCCTCAACAATGGCCTTAAAGCCCCCGCTATCTGTTTTGCATTTTAGGTTTTTGCAATCGACATTCCGGCCCGGTTTTACCTTCGAGCGGACCGTCAGAGCAATTTCCCCGGATTCAAAATCCCGTCTGGATCCAGCCCCCGCTTGAGGTTGCGCATGACGGCAAGTTCGGCGGCGCTTCGCGAATAGCCGAGGTAATCGCGCTTCAATGTTCCGATCCCATGCTCGGCCGAGATTGACCCGCCAGCCTTGCGCACCAGGTCATAGACAATCGCGCAAACCGCGTGGGTCGCTTCATCATCGCCGGGGGCGGGCTGATCGGTGGCGATATGCAGATTGCCATCCCCGGCATGGCCAAAGAACAGCGTCCTGATATCGGGAAACCTGTCTCGCACCGCGCGGCGGCAGTCGACCACGAAATCCCCCATACGGCCGATATCGAGGCTGATATCAAGATTGATGATATCCGGCATGACCCGCGACAGGTTATGACCCTCGCGAACCGCCCAGAAGGCATCCGCTTCTTTCAGCGACCGGGCGACCAGCGCATCGGTCAGGGTCCCGGCCTCCAGGGCCCTGCCAAGGAAATCCTCGAACGCCTCTGCCAGTTCCGGCTCGGACAGGCCTTCGGTCTCGATGATCACGGCAAATGGCGGCGCGGGCATGAAAAGCTTTGACCCTTCAACCTGCTGAAGCAGCGAAAAATAATCTTCCCACATCACTTCCAGCGCCGAAAGGCCCGCAAGTTCGGTGCGGGCCCGTTTCAACAGCCCGATAACATCGGAAAAATCCGCCAGCGCGCAAAGCGCCGTACAACGCGCGGTCGGCAAGGGGCGCAGGCGCAGAACGGCACGGGTGATGACCGCCAATGTGCCTTCCGACCCCGCCAGTAGCTGCGTCAGGTTATAGCCTGTGTTGTTCTTGGTCAGTTTGTTCAGGCTTGATACCACCGTGCCATCGGCCAGAACCGCCTCGACCCCCAGAAGATTGTCGCGGGTCATGCCGTGGCGGATCACCCGCAATCCGCCGGCATTGTTGGCAATGATCCCGCCGATCTGGCAACTTCCGCGCGACCCGAGGTCGATCGGCAAAAGAAAGCCCGCCTTTTCTGCGGCCTCCTGCGCCACTTGCAGCACTGTGCCTGCGCGCAGGGTCATGGTGGCGCTGTCGGGGTCGATCTCTTCAATCCCGGCCAGCCGATCAAGGCAAAGCGCTACGTCGCCCTTGCCGGGATTGGCCCCGCCCGCAAGACCGGTCATCCCGCCTTGCGGCACGACCGATTGTCCGTGCCGGTGACAGATCGCCAATGCGGCCGATACCTCGGCGGTGCTGGCGGGGCGCAGCAGAACAATGGGCCGGTGCCGCCCCGTTTCACTGGCATCCGATATGGCCCGGTCGGGAACCTCCGCACCGGAAAGGACAGCGCCCTGCCCCAGCGCCGCGCTCAGATCGGCAACCAGGCTCATGCGGGTTGGCGTTTGATCGCCTGTGCCATGCAGTGGATGCCCCCCCCGGTTTTTGATATTTCGTCGGTATCGACCGCCGCTACCTCGAAGCCGCGCGCCTTGAGCTGACCGATCAACACCTTTGATGAACTGGGCGCGATGATCTTGTCATGGCCAAGCGACATGAAGTTGCAGCCCAGGGCCATCGTGTCGCGAAACGGCACATCGATGATCTCGTGCCCCTTGGCGCGCAGCCAGTCCACGATCCCCGGCTCGGTGCAATCGAGACACACCGCCGTCAGTTTCGGCGCGACCGGCACCACCATCAGGTCAATATGGACGTAATATTCGTCGATGAAGGCCAGCCGGGTTTCCCAGCCTTCCTTGTCGAACCAGTCCTTGACCTGCCGCGCGCCTTCTTCCTGGGTGCGGGCACCACCGCAGCCGATCAGCACGCAACCTTCCTCGATCACGTTGAAATCGCCGCCCTCGAAGGTGCCCGCCGTCACCATGTCGTATATGGGAATGCCAAGTGCCTCATAGGCGCGGATCGCGGCATAGTTCTCGCCCCGCCGCCACCAGTTCGCCATCGCGGTGATGATCGCGCCATATGGCGTCATCACGCTGGAATCGCGGGTATAGACCTGCATGGTCAGTTCCGGTTCGGCATCCGGCATATGGACCTTGACGTTGAAATGCTCATAAGCCGACACCAGTTCGGCATGTTGCGCCTGGGCCACCTGGATGTTGCAGGGCCCTTCACGCAGATGTTTGCGCGACAGGCTCGATGTGGCGCGATGCTTCAGATAGGCGGGGGATCCCAGCAGCACATCGGTCAGCGGATCGGTTTCGTTCTGAAACCCCCAATGGCTCAGCGGCTTGGTGCCGCCTTTCGGGTTGCGGCGTTGCAGGCTGAAGCCTTCGGCTTGGGGCAGGCGATCTAGGGCCATCTCGGTCTCTCCTCTTGGGTCAGGCGCCGGGCATGGCGGACGGTATCCACCAGTCCCGGCCGCGCGGGGTCTCAATATATTCCGGCCAGCGGAAATGGATCGGCGGTTTGTAGTCGCACAAGGGCGGCATCCAGTCGCTGCCCCCCACGCCGCCACCGGTGCGGGTCTTGAATTCCGTCATCGCGGCATCGCGCGCGGCCTTGTCCTCCAGCAGCCTGATCGCCGACGCCGCCAGCACCTTGGCGGCCGTCGTCACCATCGGGTCGATGGTCGCCGGAATGCCGCCCAGGGCATTCATCACCCAGGCCGGGTAAGCCATCCCGGCGGGGGCTTTCATCGCGGGTCGGGCGATGTAGAACCGCGCCGTCGGCGTGTGCCAGCACATATCGGTGTAATCGTCTGACGTCGAATGCGTCTGCGACGGCGGCAAATCGCGGCGCAGCATCGCCTCGGCTTCCTCGGGCGCGATCAGCCGGGTCATCTCGTCGATGAACGGCTCGGTCATCGGCGCCACCCCGAGATTGCGCTGAATATCCCGCGCTACCTCTTTGGCGGCATTGTCCCACTCAGGCGCCCCGACCGCCTGCAAGACATCCCAGACCACCCCCGCCATGGCGTGATTGGCCAGACCGGGGCGCGACTTGCAGACCCAGTGGCGTTCCCAGCGGCAGCCCGTCATCGCCGCCGCCGCCCCGGCATTGCGGTCGAGAACCGCCGTCACCTGCTCGGCCATCGCCACGGTAGGTGTGCGCATCATGTACTGGATCTCGGCCAGCCCGGCGGGCAGGTTGTCGGCGGTCGCCTGCCCCGCGGTCAGGATCGCCTCCGAGACCGACCACCCCCCCTGATGCGGCAGCATCGCCTCGCGCAGCGCCTTCGACGACTGATACATCAGCATCAGCGCGTCATTGGCGCCCGGCGCGCGCACGGCGGAATGCGATTGCGGGATCGGTGCGCCGTCGGAAACCCCCCAGCTTTCCGGCGCATCACAGATAAACCGGTAGATCATCGCATAGGCGGCCCCGCAATGGGTGTCCCAGCGGACCGTGTTGCACATCGGCAGCATGTAGAACGGATGGAACGACAGCATCGCCGCCAACCCGTCGTAATAGCCCTTGGCGGCATGGATGGGCTTTGATCCGCGCACCTTTTCCGCCGGCTCACCGGTGAATCGTAAACCACCCTTGATCCCATGTCTTTCCATCGCCGCCTTGGTGGCCAAAAGCCCGCCCAGCGCACCGATGCCAAGCCCCGAATGCGGATCGGTATGCCCCCCCGCCTGATAGCCCAGCCCCGCGCGCGGTTCGCGCCGGGTACCGGCCGCCTGGCAATTACCCGGCACTGCGTCATATTCGCAGTACATGCCGATCACCGGGCCATCCCCGTTCGACCATTCGGCGCAAAAGGCTGTCGGCATCCCGCCTGACCCTTCCTCGACCGCAAAGCCCTCGGCCCGCAGCCGCGCCACATACCATTCGGACGACCGGTATTCCCGCCAGGCGGTTTCGCCGAATTCGAAGATCGTCGCACACCATTGCGACAAGTCGGGCGCGCGGCCCTCCACATGGGCGAGGGCGTCGGTCTGGGCGGCGGTCAGGGACGGCGTGGGCAACGGAACCTCCTTGTCGGTGTCGGTACAGATGTCGGTACGCGTGTCGGGACGGATGCCCGACACTGTCGGGACGGATGCGGGACGGATGCCATACGCGGAAACCGACCTGTTATTCCATGGCTACACGCCCTCACCGCCGTCCCGAAAGTGAAACCTTCTCTTAACTTCGGCAAACATTTTTCACCATTCCGCTGGACGCCGCCCCCACCCGCGCTAGACTTTGCCCCCGACAGCGGAGGCCAGATGAAACGTATCCCCTCGACCCAGGCCTTGCGGGCACTCGATTGCTTTGCGCGCCACGGCACCGTCTGGCAGGCAGCAGAAGAACTGAACCTGACCCGCAGCGCCGTCAGCCACCAGCTACGCCTGCTGGAACGTGATCTGGGCTTTCGCCTGCTGAACCGCGTCGGCACCCGGATCGAACTGACACCGCAGGGTGCCTCCTACGCCGTCGATATCCGCCGTGCGCTGTCGGCCATCGCGGGCTCGGCCGTGCGCAACGCCGGCCGCGGGCTCAGCGGCACATTGACGGTCAGTTGTACGCCCGGTCTTGCCACCACATGGCTTTGCCCCAAGATCGGCCGCTTCCGCGATAGCTGTCCCGATGTCGCCCTGTCGATCGTGACGCCAAGGCGGCTGGATGATGTGTCAAACCCGGACGTGGATCTGTTCCTCAGCTTCGGCACCGGCAATCTGCCGGACATGGAGGTGGAACTGCTCAAGGAGGTGGAGTTCACCCCACTGTGCAGCCCCGCGCTGCTCAATCGTCTGGGCGGGCTTCCTACGCCCGAGGATATGGTGCGCGCCGGTCTTCTGCACCTGCATGACCGCGAAGACTGGCGCAACTGGTTCCGGCTTGCCGGCCTCGATGAAACCGGGGCCGAAACGGGCATTGTCTTTGCCGACATGAACCTTGTCTATGCAGGCGCAATGAACGCCCAGGGCATCGCGATGGGCGATGCGTTCATCTGCCACGAAGCGCTGGAGACAGGCCAGCTTGTACGGCCCTTCGACCTCGCGATCCGCTCGCCACGCTCATATCTGCTTGTCGTGCCGCCCGAAAAAAGCGGCAACCCCGCCGCAGTGGCGTTCCGCACCTGGCTGGCAGGGGAGTTGCCGACCCGTCAGGGGTGAACGCCGCCCCGAATGCCTCAGGGATAGGCTTCGGCCTTCAGAAGGCGGATGAAGGTCTTGTCGGCGGCGCTCAATGACACGCCACGCCGCGTCACAATCTCGATCGGTGTCGGCAGATCGAAACGGCCATCCATGACGGATTTCATGCGCCCGTTCCGCAGCCAGAGCTCGGCGAAGGAATGCGGAAGATAGCCGATGAAATTCCCCGTCAGGATCAACAGCGCAATGCCTTCGACCTGATGCGCGGTGGCGTTGGACAGTCGGCCGCGCGATACCGGGGCCACATGATCCTCTTTCAGATAGGCGCGCTGCGCGACCTTTGCCTGTGCCAGCAATTCTTCTTGAGTCTCGGGCCGCTTGGTTGAAAACAGCGGATGATCGGCACCGCAATAAAGGCCGATGAATTCCCGCCCGATCTCGTCATAGCGCAGGCCGGGCTTGTGCTGGTGAAACACCCCGATCCCCAGCGATATCCGCCCGTCAAGCACGCCGGTCTCGATGTCGTCGGGGGCCATCGAATGCAACTCCACGCTGACCTGCGGCGCGGTGGAGGTGAATTTCGACAGGGCACTGACGATGGGGGCGGTATCGTTCGACACCCAACTGTCGATCACCCCCATTGCCAGATGGCCGACAAGGGCGTCATGAACATCGTGAATGGCTTCCGAGAACCTGCCAAGCGACTGGAAAAGCTCCTGTGCTGCGGCATGGACGGCCGCGCCCTTGTCCGTCAGCCGAAATCCGCTGCGCCCGCGCTGGCATAGCTGCATCCGCAGCCGCGTCTCAAGGTCGGATATCTGCCGCGAAATCGTCGAGGTCGAGACATTCAGCGCCACCTGCGCGGCCGAAAAGCCCTGTTTCTGCACGACCACCAGAAAAACCCGAAGCAGGTGGAGATCGGCCTTTGAGAGCACCGTTGAAAGCATAGGCAAGTTTTAATTGCATAAACCTGCAACTTCAATCCCGCTGGATGGTATTTTTCCTGACCGGCATCTCTGTCCCTATCGGCCCTGTGCCAAATCAAAGGGGATCATGATGAACGAACAGCGACCGGTGACGCCGAATTGGGGCATCAACAACGATTTCGGGCGCTTGACCGACGTGCTTCTGGGCAAGCCGGAATTTTATCGTTGGGTCGAGGCGGGACCGCTGATCGGTCGGACGCTGGCCAATGCGCACAAGACCGGCGCAAGGTTCGATCTGCAACTGGCAATGGCGCAGCACGCGGAAATGGTGTCGATCTACGAAGAAAACGGCGTCAGGTGTCACTATCTTCCGGCGGACGAGGTGTTGCACCGCAATTTCTTTGCGCGCGATTCCTCGGCGATGACGCCCTGGGGGGCGCTGATCTGCCACATGCAGCTCAAATGCCGCCGCGCCGATTATGTGATGGCGATCCAGTTCTATCAGGATCACGGCATTCCGATCTGGAAATTCGCTACCGCCGGCCATTTCGAGGGCGGCGATTTCAACATCATCGAACCGGGGCGCGTGCTTATCGGCTATTGTGGCGAGCGGTCGGAAAAGGAAGGGTCCGAACAGGTGGCGGATTTCGTGCGCGCCGAAGGCTGGGAAGCCGTGGTGGCCCCAATCAGCCGCGAATTCGTGCATATGGACGGGCTGATCGTGCCGCTGGCGGAAAAGCTCGCGGTGGCCTGCACCGATGCGATGGAACCCTGGCTGGTCGATGTGGTGCGCGGCTGGGGGATCGAGATCGTCGATGTGGGATATGGCGAGGCTAAAAATCTTGGGGTCAATCTGGTGGCGCTCGGCAACGGCAAGGTTTTGTCGATGCGCGGTGCCACGGATCTGAACGCGAAGATGCGCGCCCTTGGCTTCGAGGTCTATGATCCGGATATGTCGATGTTCACCCTCGGCGGCGGCGGCGTGCACTGCCTGTGTCAGGCCCTGTGCCGCGAGGATGCCTGAGACCGGCCAGCACTTCCACCCGGCGGACCTGCGGCTCGTTCAATTCCATTTGTCGTTGGCAGAAAAAATTTTCGGTTGCCCGACCCCGCCATCCCGCCCTACGCTGGCCCCGTCCCGGAGAGGTGAATGACCCCAAAATCAAGATCCGCCGAAATCGGAGCCCAGGGAATTGGCAAATCCTTCGGGCGGTTCCGGGCTTTGGATGATATCGGTCTGACCATTGGGCAAGGCGAATTTCTTACGCTGCTTGGCCCTTCGGGTTCCGGCAAGACGACTTTCCTGATGATTCTGGCTGGTTTCGAGGCCCCGACGGATGGACACCTGACGCTGGACGGGCGTGATGTGACCGCGATGCCCGCCGAAGAGCGGGCCTTTGGCATGGTGTTTCAGGGCTATGCGCTTTTTCCGCATATGACGGTCGAAGAAAACATCGCCTTTCCCCTGCGTGTCCAGCGGCGAAGTGCCGCCGACATTCGCCGCCGGGTCGATGAGATGGTCGAGATGATGGGCCTTGCCGGTCATGGCAAGAAACGGCCTTCGGGTCTGTCCGGGGGCCAGCAGCAGCGCGTCGCCCTGGCAAGGGCACTGGTCTATGGACCCCCGGTTCTTTTGCTTGATGAGCCCTTCTCCGCGCTCGACAAGAACCTTCGCGGCCAGATGCAGGACGAGGTACGTCGGCTTCACCGGGAAACCGGCACGACCTTCGTCTTTGTCACCCACGACCAGTCCGAAGCGCTGGCGCTGTCGAACCGGGTCGCGATCTTCGATCATGGCAAGCTCCAGCAGCTCGCCTCTCCGAAAGAGGCGTACGAGCGGCCGGCCAACCGTTTCGTCGCGGAATTTCTGGGTGAAATCAACATCCTGCCGCTTTCAAACGTGCGCAAAAATGGCGGTGCCATCCTTGCCGAGTTCGAGGGGCAGGCGCTTCACGCCGGCGGCGACGCGACAATGAGCGAAACGCTTGCGGTACGGCCGGAATACATGGCGCTGCATCTTGCCAGACCCGCCGACGGCAACGCCATTGCCGCCCGGCTTCACGATCTTACCTATCTTGGCGCCGAGACGCAGCTTTCGCTCAGAACGGCTGGTGGCGTCGGGCTGAACCTGTCGCTGCCGACCGCCACGCTGCCGCAAGGTGTGGTGCCAGGGCAAGAGGTTTGGGCCGCGTGGCCCAAGGAACGAGCGTTTTTCTTGTGACTGAAATGCGGGGAAACCTGCGGAAACCAACAACCAACCAACCAGACGGGGAGAAAAGAATGAACAAGAATTTTGAAAATGACTGCCTGGAAATCCTGGCAGAGCGTGCGAGAAAAGGCGAGATTTCGCGGCGGCGTTTCACCCAGCTTGGCATTGCGCTGCTTGGCACCACGGCGCTGGCGGCACGGGGCACACCGGTGCTGGCACAATCTGGCGAGCTTGTTTTCGTCAATTGGGGTGGCGACGCGATGACGGCCTATGACAAGGCTTACGGCCAGCCGTTCGAAGCCGAATCCGGCGTCAAGGTGCTTCAGGACGGCTCTGGCCCGACCGAGGGCGCGATCCAGGCGCAGTTCGAGAGCGGCAAACCCGCATGGGATATCGTCGATGCCGACGCCTTCTCTGCCGATGCGCTCGGCAAAAAGGGGATGATGGAGGCGATCGACTACAATATCGTGGACAAGGCCAAGACGCGCGAAGGCTTTGGCTGGGAATATGCTGCGTCGAGCTATTTCTTCAGCTACATCATCGCCTATGACGCGACGAAATTCGGTGACAACCCGCCCACAGGCATGGCGGATTTCTTTGATGTCGAGAAATTTCCCGGCAAGCGCGCCATGTACAAATGGGGTGCGGGCATGTGGGAGGCGCTGCTTTTGGGCGACGGCGTTGCACCCGATGCGCTTTATCCACTTGATGTCGATCGGGCCCATGCCAAACTTTCGGCATTAAAGGAGCATGTCGTCTCGTTCTGGGGCGGTGGCGCTGAAAGCCAGTCACTGCTGATGAACGGCGATGCCTCGATGGCGCTGATCTGGTCGACCCGCGCGAAGATTCTGGAGCAGGATTCCGGTGGCAACATCAAGTTCACCTGGGATCAGGGGCTGATTTCGCCGGGGGCGATGGCGGTGATCAAGGGCAATCCTGGCGGCGCAGAAACCGCGATGAAATTCATCGCCTCGGCGCAGGCCCCGGAAAAGCAGGCGGTGATGTTCGAACTGCTGGGCCAAGGACCGGCCAACCCGGCCACAGATGCCCTGATCCCAGAGGAATCAAGGCGCTTCAACCCGGTCGATCCGGCAAACTTCGCCAAGCAAATCCCGCTGGACATGGCATGGTACGAAGAAAACTACGGCCCCGCTCTCGACGCCTATCTTGCGATCGTGTCGGCTTGACCATGTGTGCCCCCGGACCTTTCATCCGGTCCGGGGGCCGCTTTAGTGATGGGGTGACCGTGTGACCCGCCGCGCACGCACACTTTTGCTGCTTTTGCCGCTCTTGCTCTTTCTGGGGCTGACCTATCTTGTGCCGTTCCTTGGTGTGATCCGCTGGAGCGTGACGCTGCCTGAACCGGGGCTGGGGCAGTATCGCACGGCCTTCAGCGACCCGCTGGTCCAATCGGTGTTCCTGCGCACGATCCGCATCTGCCTAGCCGTCACGGTGGCGTCGGTTCTGGCGGGCTATGTGATCGCGCTTTTATGGGTGCGGGGCGGGCCGGTACAAAAGCTGCTGGTTGAATTGTGCATCCTCATCCCCTTCTGGATTTCGGTGCTGACACGGGCCTTCGGCTGGCTGGCACTATTGTCCAATCGCGGCATCATCAATGACTGGCTGCAATGGGCGGGTATCCTGTCGGAGCCGCTGACAATGGTGCGCAACGAATTTGGCGTCATCGTCGGCATGACGCATTTCCTGATCCCTTTCGCGGTATTTCCGCTGGCTTCTTCAATGCGCAATCTCGACGAACGAGTGCTGATGGCGGCGCGGGGAATGGGCGCGTCGCGGGCGCGGGTGTTCTGGCGGGTGATGGTGCCGATGACCCTGCCCGGCATTCTGGGTGCGGCACTTGTGGTCTTTGTCTTCGCGCTGGGTTTCTTCGTAACCCCTGCTATTCTTGGCGGCGGGCGCAGCGTGATGGCCGCAGAACTGATCTATCTGCGCATCTTCCAAAGCCCTGACTGGGGGCTTGGCGCGGCTATCAGCGTTATCATGATGGTTGCGGTAGGGGGCTTGCTGGCCCTGATGATGCGCCAGGCAAAACCGGGAGGCGGGCGATGAATACCACGCGCCCCGGACCGGTTGTCGCGCTTTTGGCGGGCCTCGTCTCGGTCTTCCTTCTGATGCCGCTGATTGCGGTGATCCCGGTATCCTTCACCCCGACGCGGTATCTTTCCGTGCCGACGGATGAGTGGTCGCTGCGCCACTACCGGTCGCTGATCGAGAATCCGGCCTGGGCTGAAGGGGCGTGGCTGTCCATCCGGATCGGGGTTCTGAGTTCGTTCATCGCGACAACGCTGGCGCTGTTCTTCAGCCTCGGGCTTTGGATGGCGCAACCGCGCTTTGCGGGTCTCATGATGGGAATGGCGCTGTTGCCGATGGTGGCACCGCCGGTTGTGTCGGCCCTGACACTCTATTTTTTCCTCATCTCTTTGTCGCAGGTCAATGGGGTTGTGGCATACGACACTTGGGCAGGTGTTTCGCTCGCCCATGCCGTGATGATCGCGCCCTTCGCCGTGGTTCTCATAACAGTCGCGCTGTCGCAGGTTGACCGGCGCATCGACCTTGCCGCGCGCAGCGCCGGGGCCGGGTTGTTCACACGGATTTTTCGCGTCATCCTGCCCAATATCCGCTTCGGTGTGCTGACGGCGGCGTTTTTGACCTTTGTGCTGTCTTGGGAAGAGATCGGCGTCACGCTGTTCATAACATCTGTGCGGGCGGTGACCCTGCCGCGCCTGATGTGGATGGGATTGCGCGACAATATCGACCCCGCGATTGCGGCTGTCTCGGTCGTGCTGATCGCCGTCGTGGTAGCCGTAATCCTGGGCAAAACGGCGATGCAAATGGTGCTGGTGCGCGCGCATCGTGACAAATGAACACGGCGTTGCCGACGCTGCTGTATTTTACGGCTGTTTAACGAGGACAGTTCCCGCCCGAAGATGTGCCTGTAGGGCGCGAGCCGCCATCCAGCCCGCCGATTTCTTGTTGATCCGGATGAAGTAGGTCGACACCAGGGAATGGTTTTGCGGAAAAACTCGAACCAGTCGACCATCTGCAAGATGGGCGTCCAGCAAGGGTCGTCGGCCCAGGATGATCCCGTCGCCATTGCAGGCCGCATCGAGGGCGATCAGCAATCCATCGACGGAAAGCCCGGCCGGGACACTGACAGTGCCGCGCGCAAACGTCCGAAACCAGCGGTGCCAGTCATTCCGGTATCCCAGCATATGGATAAGATCGCATCGGGCCAGATCCTCTGGCACCGCGACTTTGGCGATGGTCTTCAGATAATCGGGCGCACAGACCGGCATGATTTCGGCATCCCACAGCTTTTCGCAATCGCCGTCCATATCCTCGGCCAGCCCGCCCCGGAATATCTCCAGGTCCCAGGTTCTGTGGTGCCGGTCGGTCATGTTGTCGAGCGTGATGATCCGCACATCGACATTGGGAAGTGTTTTTCCGATGCGCCGTAGTTTGGGCGACAGCCAGAGGGCGGCCACACTGGGCGTGCAGCGCACTGTCAAGGTTCGGGTCGATTTCTTGGGGAAAAGCTGTCCGGTGACTGAATCCAGACGATCAAGTACTTCGCGCACGACGTCAAAATAGGCGCGTCCGGCTTCGGTCAGGGAAATGGAGCGGTTATGGCGGGTGAACAGCGCCGAGCCCAGATCGGCTTCAAGCAGTCTGATCTGCTGGCTGACAGCGGCCTGAGAGATCGCCAGCTCTGCCGCGGCAAGCGAAAAGCTCATGCGCCTTGCGACGGCGTCGAAGGTTCGGATCGCGTTTAGTTGCCGCTTGTTTGCCATCGGGTTCGCATAGGTGCTGCTTATGCGAAAGTGCCGGATATGCAGTTGGAACGCAAGGGGGCAACCGCCTAGAGTTGACGTGTGAACCGAGGGGAGAAGGCATGCAGTTCTTCACGTTTCTTGAGCCTTCCGAAGTGCTTCGCGTCCACGAAGCCTCGCTGGAAATCCTTGAGGAGGTCGGGCTTTTGGTGCGCAGCGCCAAGGCACGGCGGCGCTTCGCCGATCACGGAGCCGTCGTGGACGAGGCGACCGAACGGGTGCGCCTGCCCGTCGCCATAGTCGAGAAATACCGCAAGATGGTGCCGCCAACGATTACCCTGCGCGGCCGCGATCCGCGCTTTGACGTGACCTTTCCGCGCAAGCTGCCGGTGATCGCCACGGCCAGCTCGGCGCCCGACATCGTCGATCCCGTAACCGGCGTGACCCGTCGGGCGACATCGCATGATATCGCCCGCATCGGCCATGTGGTGAACGAACTAGAGGGCTTCGATCTTTTTTCAATCTCGGTTTTGGCCGATGACGCGCCGGAGGGGCATTTCAACCTGTCGCGCTTCTACCCGGCGTTGAAAAACTGTCTCAAGCCGGTGCGCACCTCGGTTCTGAATACCCAAGAGGCGCAGCAAATCCTCAAACTAGGGGAACTGATCGCCGGATCGCCCGAAGCGTTCTGGGAACGGCCCTTCATCAATTTCGGCTACTGTTCCATCGTCACGCCGCTGACGATGGATTTCGACAGCACCGAGAACCTGATGTTCTTCGCCGAAAACGGCGTGACCGCTTACGGCACCGTTGCGCCGATGGGCGGGATCAACACGCCGCTGTCGATGCCGGGAATGCTGGCGATGATCAACGCCGAATGGCTGGCGGCCGCATGCCTCGCGCAGATGTCCCGCCCCGGCACCGAACAGATCTACAACTTCCTGCCGGTCTTCGCCGATCTGCGCAGCGGCGCCTATGCCCCCGGCGCCATCGAGGTCGGCATCATGAACGCGCTCGTCTGCCAGATGGCGCGGTTCTACAACGTGCCCTCGGGTGGCTATCTGGGCCTGACCAATTCCAAGGTCTCGGACGCGCAGGCGGGGTTCGAGAAAGGCATGTCGCCGATGATCGGGGCGCTCTCGGGTGTCGATTTCATCGTCATGGGCGGGCTGCTGGATGCGCTCATGTCCTTCGACTTCGGACAGGTGGCGATCGACAACGAGATTGCGCAGATGATCAAGCGGGTGCGCGCGGGGTTCGATTTCTCCGCTGACGCGCTGGCCATCGACGACGTGAAGCGCATCGGCCCCGCCGGTATGTTCGCAGACGCGCCGATGACGCTCCGCGACATGCTGAGCGCCACCTATATGCCCGATCTTGCCGACCGCGCGTTGCGAGAAACCTGGGCGGAAAAAGGATCGCACCCGATCCACGACCGGGCGCTCGACAAAGCGATGGCGATCCTCACCATGCCGAACCGGGCAGCCTTTGACCGCGATACGGATGCCCGTATCCGCGCCGCCTTTCCAGGCATCGTGGCAGGCGACTCGACCCTTCCCGAGGGTTGGGTTCCGCGCATCGCCGATGGCGGCAAGCGCCGCGAACGGCGCGTCACCTCGCGCCGCCGCGCCGCCGCCGTTTGAAGGAGCCGACCTTGCCCCCCAGACTCCCCAGCCA
>JBATDH010000262.1:0-9714 GCA_049663365.1 Albidovulum sp.
GCATGGGACGTGGCTTCGATCTCGGCAATGGCTATCTGGGGCATCTTTGGCCTTTCAAAAGTATTTGGTCCGGCGCTACGCCAGCTGACCGGCATCGAGCCGCAGCACCCGGTCCATCCGGGCGGCCAGATCAAGATTATGGGTGGCGATCAGGGCCGACAACCCGGTTGACCGCACCAGCCCCATCAGCGTTTCAAACACCTGATCGGCGGTGGCGGGGTCAAGGTTGCCGGTCGGCTCGTCCGCCAAAAGCAGCCTTGGCCGGTTGGCCAGCGCCCGGCAAAAGGCCACGCGCTGCTGTTCGCCACCTGATAGTTCGGCAGGGCGGTGACTGGCCCGCGCGGCCATCCCGACCTGGGTCAGAAGGTCGGTCGCGCGCGCATCCGCCTTTGCCCGAGCCACGCCATTGGCCAGTTGCGGCAGCACGATGTTTTCGGCGGCATTGAATTCCGGCAAAAGGTGGTGAAATTGATAGATGAAGCCCAGTTCTGTCCGCCGTACCTCGGTGCGTGCGCGGTCCGGCAGACCGGCCATCTGCCGCCCGCCAATCGTCACCGACCCGGCATCGGGCGTATCGAGCAGACCGGCGATATGCAGCAGCGTCGACTTGCCCGCCCCCGACGGGGCGACCAAGGCCACGACTTCCCCCCTTGCCACCGTCAGATCAAGCCCGTGCAGCACCAAAACCTCGCCCGGCGTACCCCGCAGATAAGCCTTCTCGATACCGCTCAGTTGCAGCACGGCCTCACTCATAGCGCAGCGCCTCGACCGGGTTCATCCGCGCCGCCCGCCGGGCCGGAAAGATCGTCACGATGAAGGACAGGACCAACGACAAGCCGACCGCGCGGCCCACATCCCAGGCCCTGAGTTCGGCAGGCAGCCGGTAGATACCCCGGATCGACGGATCCCACGCCCCGCCGCCCGAGATGTAATTGACCATGGACATGATGCTGTCGATATTCCAGGCAATGAGGCAGCCGAGGATCACCCCGGCGATGGTGCCCAGAATCCCGGTGAATGCGCCGCAAAGGAAAAACACCCGCAGGATCGAACCTTCGCTCAGCCCGATCGTGCGTAAAATCCCGATATCGCGGCCCTTGTTCTTGACCAGCATCACCAGCCCCGAGGTGATGTTCATCGCCGCAATCAGCACCAGCACCGACAGGATCACGAACATCACGTCATCCTCGATGGCCAGCGCCGACAGAAACGCCCCCGACGCGTCGCGCCAGCTCCACAAGAGCGTGCCGGGGCCACCGGCCTGCAACAGGTCCATGGTATAGCTGTCAACCGCCTCCGGGTCAGCGACATAGACCTCGATCTCGTCCGCCCCGCCTTCGCGGTTGAAATAACTCTGCGCCTCGGCAAAGGGCATGTAGATTCGGGTGCGGTCGATGTCATAGCGCCCGGCGGTAAAGATATAGACGACCTCATAGGCATTGACGCGGGGGCTGGTGCCAAAGGCGGTCTTGGCGCCGTTGGGCGAGATGAGTTTGACCTTGTCGCCAATGCTGACCCCCAGATCGCGGGCGATGCCCGAGCCAATGGCAATGCCTTCGTCGAAACGGTCGATATTGCCCAGCGCTTCGGCAGAACCGGCGACGCGCGGAATGGTCTTGAGATCGGCAAGGCTGATCCCGTAGACCTCGGCCACGTTTGAACGTTCGCCCAGCGTGACCATGGCCTGCCCACGGATGATCGGGGCGGCGCGCGTGACACCGGGAAGGGCGCGGATACGTTCGGCGGTGGCAGCAAAATCGGTGATCGCCCGGGTGGCGACGCCCTGATCGTTCACATAGGTCGCGCGGGAAACTGAAACATGGGCATTGGCCCCAAGGATGGTATCGACAAATTCGGCGCGAAAGCCGGCCCGCACCGCAAGGGTTGCAACCAGCGCCATTACCCCCAGTGCGATGCCGATCAGCGAAATCCAGGTCATCACGCTGACACCGCCCTCGGCGCGTCTGGCGCGCAGATAGCGCCAGGCAATCATGAACTCGAAACCGGAAAAAGGGGCGGTGCGGGTGGCCATCGGCACTCCGGTCAGGGGTCAGAAGTGGCGTGCAAGGTGGCGGTAAGGGGCGGAAAGGTCAAGCGTCGGAACGCCCGCATATGTCAGGCCCAACCAAATTGAGCACCGCCCCGAAATAGCCGATTTTCTGGCCAAATCTCGGTGTAAACAGCGGATCAAGCAACGCTTTTGCGAGTTTTCATGTTGACCCAACCGGCATGTCAACGTTTTGTGCCGCTGACAAAATCTACCCCCTCTGCCAGGAGCTGTTTACGTGAAAATTCTGATCTTGGGGGGATACGGCGTCTTTGGCGGTCGGTTGGTGCATCTGCTCAGTGACCTGTTGGGCGTCGATATACTAGTGGCCGGCCGCAACGCTGTCGCCGCGCGCGAGTTTTGCCAACGCTGGACCGGTATCGCCAGTGTCAGGCCCCTGCGATTGGACCGGGCTAATGTCGCGGCGGCATTAGCGGGCGAACGGCCTGACATCATCGTCGATGCTTCGGGACCATTTCAGGCCTATGGCGACGATCCCTATCATGTGGTCCGCGCCGCCATCGCGGCGGGGGTGAATTACCTCGACTTTGCCGATGGATCGGATTTCGTGAATGGTATCAGCCAGTTTGACGACGAAGCTAAGGAACGCGGATTGTTCGTCCTTTCGGGGGTCAGCAGTTTTCCGGTGCTGACAGCGGCGGTCTTGCGTGATCTTCCCAAGGCCATGACGATCCGCCGGGTGACGGCCGGGATTGCGCCGTCGCCCCATGCCGGTGTCGGCATGAACGTCATGCGCGCGGTCCTGAGCTATGCGGGCAGTCCGGTGCCTCTGCGCCGCAGCGGCAAGGACGCCACCGGCATCGGCCTGGGCGAAAGCCTGCGCTATACGATTGCGCCGCCGGGCGAACTGCCCCTACCCAACACCCGGTTTTCGCTGGTGGATGTGCCCGACCTGCAACTGATCCCGGCGGCGATGCCCGATATCACCGATATCTGGATCGGCGCAGGGCCGGTACCCGAAGGTCTGCACCGGATGCTGAACCTTCTGGCCCGATTGCGGTATCGGTTGCGCCTGCCCTCGCTGACCCGCTTGGCCCCGCTCTGTCACCGGGTTTTGAATGCGCGGCGATCCGGTCCCCACCGGGGTGGCATGTTTGTCGAGGCCGAGGGCGATAGCGGCGGCAAACCCTTGCGCCAGTCCTGGCACCTTGTCGCCGAAAGCGATGACGGCCCGCTGATCCCGTCCATGGCGATCGAAGCGATCATTCGCAAGGTGAAGATGGAAAACCGCCCCGCACCGGGTGCCCGTGCCGCGCTGTCAGATATCAGTTTGGCCGATTATCAGGTGCTTTTCCGCCGTCGCCGCATCAGCTATGGCTGGCGTGAAGCGGGCACCGGGGGCGCCCTTTACCACGAGATTCTTGGCGATCGGTTTGTGCATCTGCCTCAACCGATGCAGGCCCTGCACAGTCCCGGTGCCAGGGCAGTCTGGCGCGGGCGGGCCGATGTAACGCGCGGCCAGGGCTGGCTGGCAGCCATCATCGCCGGGCTGTTTCGCTTTCCGCGCGCGGCAGAGGACATCGCTCTTGACGTCACCCTGACCACCAATGCCAAAGGCGTTGAAACCTGGACCCGTGATTTTGCCGGCCGACGGATGCGGTCGCGCCAAAGGGCGGGGCGTGGCCGCGATGCGCATCTGATCGTCGAACGCTTTGGCCCGGTCGCAATATCCATGGCTTTGGTGATACAGGGCGACAGTCTGGCACTGGTGCCGCGTCGCTGGCGTCTTTTTGGTATCGCGATGCCAAAGCGGTTCCTGCCAACGGGCGATACCCACGAATCTGCCGCAGAAGGCCGGTTCCGTTTTCATGTCGAAATCGCGCTGCCCTATGTCGGGCCCGTGGTTTGCTATGACGGCTGGCTTGAACCTGCGTGACGCGGGCTACAGCGACCGGCGGCGGCGAAACGGCGACAAAAGCACCGAAAAGACGCCCGCCAACCCGGCCCAGCCGCCCAGAAACCCGACCCCGGCAGTCGTAATCCCCGCTGTAGTCACCGGCATGGCCGGCTGAAAATCCGCCCAGGTGGCGGCCAATGTTTCGCGGTCGGCAAAGCGTTGCGGCATTCCGATCCGTTCCACCGGCCCGGCTTCGCGCAGCATCGTCAGGTCTGATGACAGACTGGCAAAGCGAACAAAGGCGCGACGCATATCCTCTTGCCGGTAACCCAGAAATTCGGTCCCCGACATGGCCGCCAATGCGGCCTCGCGGGTCATGTCGGCCTTTTGCGCCGAGGCGTCGAAATCGGTGGTCACAATGGCCAGAGCATCGACCTGCCCGGCCAGTCGTTGCAGATACTGCTGCGAGAATTCAGGAAATTGCGACAGGGCCGCCGCCCCGGCGATGCCGCCCGCAAGGCTGAGTATTCTGACAACCATCTTCACCTCTCTCGCCGGGTCTGGTCCGGTTTTTATCGTCCGGTGTCGCGGCTATTACGGCTTTCCAGCATCGCGCCGACGACCGGCCGCAAGGCCAGGCCAACCGCGCGGGTCGCGCCCGCATCCATATGTGTACCATCTTCGGGTGAGGATTGCGCCACCGATCCGGCGTCAAAGAACCCTGCCCCTACCTGCCGGGCCACGGTCGCGATGATTTCGGACAATTCTTGTGACCGGGCAATCATTTCGCCGCTCACCCGCAGGTCGGGACAGGCCACCATCGGCGGTGGGGCGATGAACAGGATATCGGGCACACAGGGTTCTGTCAGGCGATAGGCGTGACCCCGGATCACTTCGGCAATCCGGCCATACCCATCGCCCACCCGTTCGGGGGTCTGGCCATAATAGATGTCATTGGTCCCGAGCATGACAATCACCAGATCAATCGGCGCATGGCTGTGCAGCAGCACCGGCAGAATCCGCGCGCCGTTGACGTCACTTGAGGCGGCGGTCTGGTCAAAACCCGTCAGCCGCCCGCGCTGGCCTTCGGCCACCACCTCGACCCCCGGCAACCCTCCGGCCAGAACCGTCGGCCAGCGGTCGGCCAGTGCGTACCGCCCCCCGCCCTTGGGGTCGCTGCCCCAGGTCAGGCTGTCGCCAAAGGCAAGGAGGGTGGTCATCGGTTCATATGCCCTTGTAGATCGCGGAAACCCGTGCCACCGCCTCATCCGCGCCCATTTCTTCGGAAACTCCGGTCCGGCGCGAGGTCAGTTCCACCTTGCCGGCCGCCAGCCCGCGCGGGCCAACGGTGATCCGCCAGGGCAGGCCGATCAGGTCCATGGTGGCGAATTTGGCCCCTGCCCGTTCGTCCCGGTCGTCGTAAAGGGGATCGAGCCCATGGGCCTTCAATGCGCCATAGATCGCCTCGCAGGCCCCATCGGTGCCCGCGTCCCCCTGTTTCAGGTTGACGATGCCGCAGTGGAAAGGTGTCACCCCTTCGGGCCAGATGATGCCCTTGTCATCATGCGAGGCCTCGATGATCGCCCCCAGCAGGCGCGACACGCCAATGCCGTGCGACCCCATATGCACCGGCACCCTGCCGCCGTCGCCGGTGACAACCGTGGCCCCCATTGGTTCGGAATATTTGGTGCCGAAGTAGAATATCTGTCCCACCTCGATGCCACGCGCCTGACGCTGGCGTTCCGCCGGTATGGCGGCAAAGGTGGCCGGGTCATGGGTTTCATCGGTGCGCGCATAAAGGGCGGTAAATTCCTCCATCACCGCCTGACACTGCGCCTTGTCGTCATAGTCGATATCACGCGAACCCAGCCGGATATCGGTGACAGCGCTGTCATAGAACACCTCGGATTCGCCGGTATCGGCCAGCACCAGAAACTCGTGCGTGTCATCGCCGCCGATGGGGCCGCTATCGGCGCGCATTGGGATCGCCTGAAGGCCCATGCGTTCATAGGTGCGCAGGTAGCTGACCAGATGCCGGTTATAGGCGTGCAGCGCATCCGCCTTGGTCAGATCGAAATTATAGCCGTCCTTCATCAGGAATTCGCGCCCCCGCATTACGCCGAAACGCGGACGGATTTCATCGCGGAATTTCCACTGCACATGGTAAAGCGTCAGCGGCAAATCCTTGTAGCTTGACACATGGGCGCGGAAAATGTCGGTGATCATTTCCTCATTGGTCGGCCCATAAAGCAGATCGCGCTTGTGGCGGTCGGTGATGCGCAGCATTTCTTCGCCGTAATCGTCATAACGCCCGCTTTCGCGCCATAGATCGGCGGGTTGCAGCGTCGGCATCAGCATCGGGATGTGACCGGCACGGATTTGTTCTTCATGCACGATCTGCTCGATGCGCCGCAGCACCTTGAAGCCCATGGGCAGCCACGAATATATCCCCGCCGCCTGCTGCTTGATCATGCCTGCGCGCAGCATGTAGCGATGGCTGACAATCTGCGCCTCGGCGGGGTTTTCTTTCAGGACGGGCAGGAAATATCGGGTCAGGCGCATCTGGCGGTCTTTCGGTTGCTGGGCTGCCTGTGTTCCTAGCCGCAAGGCTGGTCGCAGGCAAGAACCGCCGCACGGTTTCTATTCGGCGGCATCGCGGCGCGTCACCGCCACCCCGCCCGCCAGCAGGTCTTCGACGAAGAAGGCGGCAAACTGGGCGCGCCCCGAGGTGCCGGACTTGGCGTAGATGGCGGTCATCTGTGCGCGCACGGTTCCCTGGGCTACTCCGCGAAGCGAGGCAATTTCAGCAATGTCGAACCCTTTGAGGGCAAGCAGTCCGATGTCACGTTCGGCGGGCGTCAGGTGCCACTCGGCAAACTGCGCCTCGATCACGTCCGAAAGTGCCCCCGAGGCCACGGCCAGCGCCGTCTCCTGGCTGCGCAGCAGGGTATGGCTGCGCCGCAGTTCGGCGGCCCCGAACAAGCTGCCAAACATCAGCCCGATGGCAATCAGAGCTTCGATAACCGTGGTCAGGTCGACACCGGCACCCGAAAGATCAGCGACGGCGTCGCTGACAAAAAACACCGCCGCCGAGGCCTGCACGAATGTAAACACCACAAGCGCTGCTTTGCGCCGTCGCCGTTCATTGTCGTTTTCTTGCAGGGGCATGGGATAGCTCCGGGGGCCACCCGAGGGTGGCCCCCGGTATCAATGCCGCCTGCCCAGCAACATAGGTCGCACGATATTGCGCCGCAATGCCATACTCTCGGCTGCAACCCCGCCAAGGTGGATAACCGCCAGCAAGATCAGCAGATTTCCGCCAAGGTGGTGAATGTTCGCGATCAGATGGCCGCCTTTGCCGTCTGGCACTGCCCCGTCACCCTCATCGCTCTCGCTGACGAGTGCCGACCAGTCGCCTTGGGCGACTGCGGCCTGCTGGCGACCGATTTCCCAAGGCGTGGCACCCTTGGTCAGAACAAGACCGGTCCCGATCACAATGGCCAGCGATGCCCAGAGCGCATAGATCATCAATGTGCCCGCAGGGTTGTGGGAACGGTATTCCGGCGGCTCACCCCGCAAGAGGTGACGGAGATGAGCGATGGCGGCGCGCGGTCGTGGCGGAAACGCGGAAAACCGCGCCTCCGCCCTACCGACAAGACCCCAGACGAGCCGGACGATCAGAAACGCCATGCCAATCCAGCCAAGCCAGACAGGCACCGTTCCGCCGCCCTTGTTCAGCAAAGCATTGCCGACCACGACGCCCGCAATCACCCAGTGGCTGACCCGAACGACCGGATCCCACAGATCGGGCGACTGGCTACCATGAGGCCGGGACATGTCAGTCGTAGTTTTTCATGTCGACGACCGCACCGGTCTTGGGGCTAATATAGACTTCCCAGGACTTGTTGCTGGCGGTCTCGATGCATTTTGCCTCGATCTTGCCGCCTTCGGCCTCGAATGCCGTGACCTTGCAGCCCGAATTGGCCAACGCGGCGGTGGCATCGGTCGGATTGGTGCCGACGACATCGCCTATCTGTGGCATGGCCAGCGCGGCCATCGGCGCGACGGAAAGCGTAACTGCGACGAGGATGGAACGGTACATAAGTCTGCCTTTCAGTTTGTGATCGCATGGATCATTTGGAACCGGAGCCTGTTGTCCAGCCCAACCCATCTGCCCGGTCAATCTGTGCTTTTCCATTGACCAGCCGCTTACCCGGCCCGAAACAAGCACCTGCTGACAGCGGTCTTCCGCCGATGCCCCCGTACTTGCATGAATGACCCTACTCTGCCATCTCATAGGCAAAGGAGAAAACCGAAGCATGAGCGTTCCCGTCCGCCAGCAAGCCAAGTACTGGGGCATTGCCGCGGCCCTTTTTTTCGCGGCCCTCTGGGGTTTGGGCAATGTGATCCTGCCGTTCCTTGTCGGCGGGGCCATCGCCTATTTCATGGATCCGGTGGCCGACAGGCTTGAGCGCATGGGGCTGTCACGGACGGCGGCGACCTCGGTCATCTCGATCATGGCGCTGTTGGTGTTTGTACTGCTCGCCTTGCTCATCGTGCCGATGCTGTTGCGGCAACTGGGGCAACTGGTCAATGCGGCGCCAACGATCTTTGGCCAGTTACAGACCTTTCTTGCCACCAATTTTCCGATGGTGATGGATGGGCAGGGCGTTGTGCATGACACGCTGATCGCGATTGGCAAGACGATCCAGTCGCGGGGGGGCGAGTTGGCTGGCGGGCTTCTGACTTCGGCGCTTTCGGTGATCAATGCGGTGGTTTTCATTGTAGTCGTCCCGGTCGTGGCATTCTACCTGCTGCTCGATTGGGACAATATGGTCGCCCGTGTCGACGGCATGTTGCCGCGCGACCATCAAGCGGCGGTGCGCCACCTGGCCCGCGAAATCGACCGGGTTCTGGCGGGGTTCGTGCGTGGCCAGGTATCGGTCTGTCTGATCCTGGGTACGTTTTATTCTGTATCTCTTATGGCGGCGGGGCTTGATTTTGGCCTTATCGTCGGGGCGATCGCCGGGCTGATCACCTTCATTCCCTATGTCGGTGCGCTGATCGGCGGCGCTCTGGCCATCGGTTTGGCGATTTTCCAGTTCTGGGGCGACTGGTTTTCCATCGCCATTGTGGCCGGGATTTTCGCTGTCGGCCAGTTTCTCGAAGGCAACATCATCACCCCGCGTCTGGTCGGCAAGTCGGTCGGCCTGCACCCGGTCTGGCTCTTGTTCGCATTGTCGGCTTTTGGCACGCTTTTCGGGTTCGTCGGAATGCTGGTGGCGGTGCCGGTGGCCGCCGCCTTGGGCGTTATCGCGCGATTTGCCGTGGCGCAATATCTGGACAGCCGCCTTTATCAGGGCCTGTCGGGCAAGGACGACGTCTGACATGCCCCGGCAACTGACGTTTGATCTGCCCGTTTTGACGGCGCTGGGGCGCGATGACTTCTTCGTTTCTCCGGCCAACAAACTGGCGGTCGCGGCGCTTGACACAACCAGGAACTGGCCGGATCGCAAGATGATGCTGATCGGACCGGAAGGGTCGGGCAAAAGCCATCTCGCGCAAATTTGGGCGGCAACGCAGCGGACTTTGGTGATGACGGCAGCCACCCTGTCTGACCCGGTGCCCGCCCGCATATCCGCGGTTGTCATCGAGGACTGTGACCGCATCGCAGGCGATATCCGCGCCGAAACGGCGCTGTTTCATCTGCACAACATCGTACTGGCGGACGGCGGGCAGATTTTGTTCACCGCGCGCATCCCGCCCGGCCAATGGGGCCTGACCCTGCCCGATCTGGCCAGCCGGATGC
>JBATDH010000263.1:0-5744 GCA_049663365.1 Albidovulum sp.
CCTTTGATCTGGATCACCAGACCAAAGGCAAAACGCAACTATTCCTAACGCGCGCCTGTCTTGGTTTGTCTTCAATCTGATCCAGATTGAAGACAAACCGCGCTAGAGGCGATTTAGAGCGGCAGCCAGCCAAAGAGCCACTGTAGCGGGCGCTGTCTGGCGGTGAATGCCGGTCCGAAACAACCCTGCCAAACGACCTAATGGGCCGGCGGCCCGCATGGCGGCGAACCGGTCCAGAAGCGCCCGATTCTCTTCGGTCAGAAATGGTTCCGCGCGCTGCAAGGCGCGGATGTTGCGGCTGTTCCAATCACGAAATCCGCCTGACAGAATTTGACCCAGCCGTACGATCCAGGCGCGGGGCGTATCGTTGCGGCCCATTTCGTTGCCGGGATGCTGACGGTAAAGCAATACCGGTTCGTCATCCCAGATGATCTTGCCGCCCGCCCCGGAGATGATCTGGTAAAGCCACCAGTCATGCGCGGGAATGTCGCCGGGGTGGATGGCTTGGGCGATGTTCAGCGCGGCACGGTTCAACATGATGGTATTGCCGGCGGCGATATTTTGCACCAGTGCATTGGCAAAGCTGAACCGCCTGTTCCAATGTCGCGACAAGGTTATCGGTGTCAGATCGGGCGCGACGATCTGGGTGCGGGCGCAATAGAGCGCCGGAGTGCCGTTTGCGACAGCCGTCAGGGCTTTCACCCCACGGGCAAGTTTTTCCGACATCCAGATGTCATCTTGATCCGAAAGCGCGACCATTGGTGCCGTTGGTCCTGCCGCTTGCAGCAAATGAAGGAAATTCTGTGCAAACCCCTGCCGTGGTCCTTCCACAAGCCGGATGTCGCGGTCAGGATGGGCATCGGCAAATTGCTGCATGATCGTCGGGCCAGCATCTGTCGACCCATCGTCGCTGACCCTCAGCGACCAGACCGGATGGGTCTGGGCCGCATAGCTGTCAAGCTGGGCGCGCAGGTGCCTTTCACCGTTGAAAAGCGCCAGCAGGATCGTGACCTCGGGTGTCTGTTCGGTCATGCCAATGCGCCCCAATTGCACCGCCTGGGCGCAAGGAGCCGCGGCGGGTGGTCTTCTGTCCGCCAATATGTCCCGTAGAGCCGAAAATGGCCAGCTTTTCGCGCGATGGGGAGGCAGGGGTTGCCATTCGAGGGGCGTTGCGACAGATGTTTGCGCGCAAGCCGACTTGCCCCAACATGAATAGCACAAAGAAACCAGACCGACATGGCCATACCCAGCTTCTTCCCGGTAAAGACTCACCGTGACGCGCGCGGATCGCTGGGGGTCATGGAGGATAACGATCTGCCTTTTGATGTCCGGCGGGTTTATTATCTTTTTGACGTGCCGATCGGGGCGGTGCGCGGTGAACACGGCCACAAGACGCTTGAACAGTTGATGATCTGTATGCATGGCCGGGTTGAGGTGACACTGAACGACGGTTCGGGCCAGTTTCACTTCGTGCTCGACAGTCCTGCACAGGCGCTGCATATCCCGCCGGGCCTGTGGCGCAGCCTGCGCTTTGCCGATCCCGGCACGGTGGTCTGCGTTCTGGCGTCGCAGCCCTACAACCGGCAGGATTATATCTACACCTTTGAAGAATTCCTGACTTGGGTCCGGTCGAAGGATAAATCGGAGCAATAGGATGGCCGGATGAAAACCTATCGTTTTCTGGATGTTGCGTCGACCTATACCGCCCTTCGCAGCGAACTGGATGCCGCCTATACCCGCGTCATGAACGCGGGCTGGTTTGTTGGCGGCCCCGAGCTTGACGCGTTTGAAGCGGATTTTGCCCGCTACTGCGGCGCCCAATATTGTGTCGGCGTGGGTAATGGTCTTGATGCGCTGGTGCTGCCGCTACGGGCCTATGGTATCGGGGCGGGGGACGAAGTGATCGTGCCCGCCAATACCTTCATCGCCACCTGGCTTGCCGTGTCCATGGCGGGGGCGAAACCTGTGCCCGTCGATGCCGATCCGGCAACGATGAACATAGATCTGGCGCGCATCGAGGCGGCCATCACGCCCCATACACGGGCGATCATGCCGGTGCACCTTTATGGGGCACCCGTGGTCTGCGGCGGGCTGCGTGATCTGGCAAGCAAACACGGGCTGAAGCTTGTCGAGGACGCAGCGCAGGCCCATGGCGGAAGGGATGGCGACCGACGCGTCGGAACATTGGGGGATGTTGCGGGTTTCAGCTTTTATCCGGGCAAGAACCTTGGGGCCTTTGGCGACGGCGGCGCGGTGGTGACGGATGATACGGCTTTGGCCGATGCGGTGCGGATGCTGGGCAATTACGGGGCGAGGGAAAAGTACCATCACGACAGCACGGGCGGCAATTCCCGGCTCGATTCCCTGCAGGCGGCCTTTCTCGCGGTAAAGTTGAAACATATCGACGCATGGAACCGGCAACGGCGGGCGATTGCCGATATCTATCTGCGGCGGCTGGCCAGCAATGGCGATCTGCGCCTGCCCATGGTTGCGCCGGGCACAGAAGCGGTCTGGCATCTTTTCGTCATTCGTCACGGTGCCCGTGATGCCTTGCGCGACAAACTGGCGGCGCGCGGCGTTCAGACAGCGCTGCATTATCCTATCGCCAATCACCGCAGCGGTGCCTTCGCGGCGACATATGGCGCGCAGGATTTTCCGGTGACCGACGCCATCTGTGCGTCCTGCCTCAGCCTGCCCATCGGTCCGCACCTTTCGGTCCAAGAGGCGGCAGAGATTGCCGACATCGTCCATGAAGCGACGAGTGAACTGTAGCCTTGGTTCCTTGGCTGAAAGTAGCGTAAAGCGGGTGTATGGAAACGAAAAGGACCAATGACAACCCTGCCGTCCGGCTGGAGGCAGCGGCTGAAACCGCCAGACGCATGTCGCTGGTGTCGGTTTCGCCTGCGGAAAGCGCGGAGTTTGAGCGCGATCTAGACCAATTGTCACGCGACCTAAGAGGTGCTTTCCCGTACACTGATGCCGAAATCGGGTTCGATCGTCCCGCGACAGTCTACATCGTGTCGGACATGGATCCGTTTTGCAGCGACGCACTGGTGCTTGCCGGGATGATCCGGTCGCGGCCATGGGAACGCCATGTCGTACTATTCACAACGCGCCTGGAAAACATGTCCTTCTGGCAAGAAGGTATCTGCCAGTTCGGAGGTGCTGCGATCGCGCCGGATGCCAGTCTGGGGTTATTCGACCGGTGGTTGTGGCTGGGTGCCAAACTGACGGCCTTTGCGGCCCAGCGGCTGGTGTTTCTTGCGCAACCGGGGGATGTCGTTGCGCGTCTCGCGGCCCGGATATCAACCGCTAGGTATGGGCGGCGGCTTTATTTCTCGCAATCGCGGGGAGCGATATGCCCGACCGATTGCATCTTGTCCGCGGCTACACACCTCACCTATGATCCCTTGGTCCGGCGGGCACTGAAATCAGCCAATCGCAACCTCCGGGTCGGCAGGCTGAGCGTCCCTTTCACGCCGGGGCGCGATCCCCAGGAAAGAAAGCTGCCGCCACCGCCACCGCCACCTGGTCTTGGACGACGAGCCTATGTGCACTGGCGCGTGGCGCGCGAAAAATGGCGGTTGCGATATTTCGTGGCGCGGGTGCAGCGCCGTTTGGAACGTAGTGTCCTTGCCGGCTTGATCTGGCAGGCCCGTATCGGTCTGGCGCGCATGCGGATTGTGACACGGCCTTCGCAGATCGTGACGGCAACGGCGGGTGGCATGGCTGATTTTCGACAATCGGGGCCGTTGGCTTTCGCCTCGGTCATCGCCGAAGTACTGCGGGCGGGCGGCGGTATTCATTTGCATTTGAGCCCCGTACCGGCCCCGTTTCAAGACAGCGCCCACGCGTTTCTGGAGGCGGCGGGTCTGGACCCCAAGCGACTTCGGTTCCTGCCAAAAGAAACCAGCGTCGGCGCGGCCTTTGCGCGCCATCGGTTCGATCTTTTCATCGGCGGTTTCCCGGTCGATAAACCGGGAAACCGCGCGCAAGCCGCCTGGGCTGGGCTGGTTCAGGCCATCCACCGACAAGCGGGCCCGGATTCTGCGGCACCGTCGGACGCGCTGCTGTGGAAAGCGCCGGAAGATCTGGCGGTACAGATTCAGACATACTTTCGGGTCGGCCTGCTGAAAAGATTGGCGAGGGCGCGTTCAGCGCGGGCCTGGTCGGCAAAGCGGTTTTCCCCCGATCGGTTTTCGCGATATTTTGCCGCCATCATCGACCGGACCGAGGGAAATCTGGCCCGGCCCGTTGCCGAAATCGAATGCGGGAAGGCAATGGAAGCGTTCTTTGCCCTGGCGCAAAGGCCCGTTCAGGTTCCCCTACCGCTGTTTGATGCGGCCTATTATCTGGACTCGCTGCCCGAAGCGGCGCGCAAGACGGCGGTGCACAATCCATTCGCGCATTACCTGTTGCGCGGCGAAGCGCTGGGCCATCACCCGCACCCGCTGTTTGACCCGTCGCTCTGCGCCCAAAGCCTGGCGCGTCTGGGGCCAAGCGAAAGTGCCGCCGAACGGGCCGATGCAATGGTTTTGGGCCGGTATCTGGCGACTGCGGGCCATGCAAGGCCGCATATGTTCTTTGCGCCACAGCATTATGCCGGCCAGTTGGCGTTTCCGCCACAAGATAGGACATTGCTTGAGGATTTTCTGCAAGGTGGTGCCGCCGAAGGGGTGCGCCCCCACCCCTTGATCGAACCGGAATGCCTGTCACCCAATGGCAATGCCGGTTTCCTTGACGAATTTTTGGCCTGGCTACGCGGCGACCTGGCCGGAAGCCGCCAGCCGCATCCTCTTTTTGAGCTAAGCGATTTCAGGGATGAAAGCGCCCCAAAACGCGTTGAGCACCTCGCACCAACCCCGCTTTGGGCGCATCTGATCGAAGGCAATCAAGGCGGGCGCGATCCACATCTGCTGATCTCCTGCGCGCATGTCGAAAAAAGCCGCCCCGGCACATTGACCCAGGCGACCACGGTACTGGAACTGATTGCGGTGAATCGGCTCTTGAATGCCGATCCGCACCCTTTGGTTGACTGTAGGTTCATCGGGAAACAAGCCCCCTGGATCACCCAGCAGGGAAGGCATCCGTTACGGTATTTTCTTGACAAGGGAGGGGCTGACAATATCGACCCGCATCCCTGGTTTTCGACCCAGTTCTATCTTTTCAACAACCCGGATGTGTCGCGATCCAGAATGAATCCGCTGGTTCACTATCTGCGCTACGGGCAGTCGGAATACCGCCAGCCGAGTGCGTTTTTCAACGGGCATCAATACTACCACCGTTACATCCTGAGTGAGCGGAGCGATGATGGCCCGTTGATCGACTATGTGAAACGTGGTGCGGGGTTGTTTTGGAACACACTCTGGATCGACGATTCCGTTAACAAACTGACCCGTAACACGGCGCTGGCGCTGTTCGATCAGGAATGTGCAATCGTTTCCGCCGAAACCACGACAAAATCCGATGGTCCGTCGGCGCAGATGCTGAAGCGCGCGATCCATCCCGAATCCGGCGGGCGGCACCCGTCACTGATCACCGAAAAACGTCCCCTGCGGGTGGCCACGCCCCAAAATGACACCGATAGCCGCGACCGGAAGGTATTTGCGGCGCAAGAAACCGTCACTGTCCTGCGGCCCGCCATCGTATCGCCTGCGCATCTATCGCCGCCTTCGGGGCGCTATGATGCCGCTGAAATTGATGCAGCCATTTATCCGGACGCGACCGTCGTTGCGGGCAATGAT